>DATAFJ010000107.1:0-3794 GCA_036257535.1 Vicinamibacterales bacterium
CGGCCTCGACTTGTACAGCCTCCGCGCATCGATGGAGGCCGTGCTGGTATATCTCGACAAGATCGATCCAGACGGAGCTCGGCGCGCGCGACGGCGCTACGCGTGCTTCGATCAATTCGGTGAGGACGGACAGGAATACGGCTACGCCACACGCCTGGGCCTCCACCCATCGTGCGAGCGGGAAGCCGTCGCGCAGCTGCTCGAGCTGCACCGCCGCCGGGTGGACTACGCGAGCCGCAACGGCCGTGTGACGCCCGACGAGTTCTTCTACGCCGAGCAGAACGCGCGGCTCGTGAAGAACGCCGAGGAGTATTACCGGACCATGTTCGGCGGCCGGGTGGAGTCCTGGAACCTCCGCGACCGGCACATGGCTGAAACGCTGCGGGAGCTCGTCGCCTTTCTCGATCGCACGCGCCCGGGCGCGCGCGTAGTCGTATGGGCGCACAACTCGCACCTCGGTGACGCACGGGCGACGGAAATGGGGGCTCGCGGGGAATTGAACGTGGGCCAGCTCGCCCGTGAAGAGTACCGCGGCCGCGCCGTGCTGGTCGGGTTCACGACTTACACCGGGACCGTCACGGCCGCCACCGATTGGGAAGGCCCCGCACATCGCCGGCACGTTCGTCCCGCTCTTCCTGGCAGCTACGAGCGCCTGTTCCACGATGCGGGGATACCCCGGTTCCTGCTGCCGCTCCGCACCGATCTCGAGCTGGCCTCGGCGCTCGGCGCGCCGCGGCTCGAGCGCGCGATCGGAGTGCTGTACCTGCCTGAAACGGAACGCGCGAGCCACTATTTTCACGCGCGACTCCCCGAACAGTTCGACTACGTGCTGCACTTCGACGAGACGCGCGCCGTCGAGCCGCTCGAGCGCACGGCGTACTGGACCACGGGCGAGGTAGCGGAGACGTTTCCGTCGGGGCTCTGAACCGGACCACTCCTGGCCTAACGCGATGGCTTGGATTGCGCGAATCGTCCCACGCGCAGCATTCGTGCGAGCAGGTAGACCAGGCCGACGCCGGCCACGCTCACGAGCGCTCCCATCTTCGTCTCGGTCAGTATCTGCCCGGGCGCGAGCGTGGACGTAGCGAAGAACAGCGCCATCGTAAAGCCGATCCCGGCTGCGACACCGATCACGGGAAGGTCGCGCCAGCCGAGGCCATGCGGCAATCGCATTCCTGCCGCGAGCCCGATCAGGCTGACGGCCGCGATCCCCAGTGGCTTGCCGACGAGCGTCGCCAGCGGCAGCGCCCACATGCCGGCTTCGAGTCCGCGAAGCGGCACGCCGGCGTTCACGAGACCAAAAAGAAACAGCGCGATCTGGGCGGGGGTCCGGCAGAACCGTTCGAGGTTGCTCAGCGTATCTCGGGCTCCGGAGGGCGCGTCGACGAAGAAGCCTGGATCGCGGGGGGCATGCGGTAGAAAGAAAACGATCGGCGCCAGCGCGAGCGCCGGATGGAAACCGCCCCAAAACAGGGCGATCCACGACGGCCCACCCCCGGCGACGACGTACGGCCAGAGACTCTTCACGCGCGCCAGGCGCAGGACCATCACGTTGCCGAGCGCTGCAGCGAGCAGGACGATGGCGATTCCTGGAGAGAGGTCGAGGCCGATCGTGCCCGTGGCCAGCGCGAGGAAACCGAGGCCGTTTGCGGCGATCGCGAGAAGCAGATAGAAGGGAATGGCTGGGTGCCGCCCGAAGATCGTACGCAGCACGAAGTATCCGAGCGCGAGATCGCTCGCAAGCGTCACCGGCCAGGCCCGGACGAACATGGGCGCGTCGACGGCGCGAATGTAGGCAACAAAGAGGAGCGGCGGCACGATCGTCGCCCCCGCGCCAGCCGCCGCAGGGAGCACGGCCCGCTGCCACGGGTGGAGAACTCCACCGGGCGCCGTGGCCTCGACAATCTCTTTCGTGACGAGCGCGAAGAAGAAGACCATCAGAAGATCGTTGACGACGAACGAGAGCTGGTGCGCGAACCAGAAATAGCTCTCGCCCGCCAGGTTCGCCCACAGCAGTCCAATCAGGGCGCCGCCCGGCAGCGCCAGCAGGTATTCAACCGCGAAGTGACTCAGCCGCGGAAACCTTCCCAGCGGAGCGGACGCGCGGCGAGCCTTCGGGTGCGGCTGCGGCGCTGGCGCGCGGCGTCCGATCCTGAACAGCGGTCGTTCACTCGTGCGGTGCGTCAGCGCGTCGTGTGTCATGGCGGCCATGCACCCCCGGACTTCATTGCGTCAGGCTCGCACCCCGGCGCAGGTATCCCGAATCCACTGTCACTCCAGTACGCGAAATCGCCTCGAAGAACATCTCGTCGCCGTCGATTTCCACGAGGAGAAATGCCTGGTCCTGATCGAAGCCCACCGCGGTGCTATTGGACGGTACGAGATCACCCTTGCGCAGCTGCCCGCCCGAGCCGGTCACGAAATACAGGATGCCCTTCTGCAACAGCAGGCGCTCGTAGATGTGGTCGTGCCCCGAGAAGACGACCTGCACGCCGTGCCTGGTCAGAATCGGCTCAATCAGCACTCGAAGCTCGATATTCGATCCGTGCCGGCCCGCGTTGCCGTAAAGCGGATGATGGAAGTAGCAGATCTTCCAGCCTTCCTTCGCAGACTCGAGCGTCTGGTCCGCCCACTGCAACTGCGTCGCGTCGACGAAGTTCGAGTCCAGCACGACGAAACGGACGTTGCCCTTCGCGAACGTGTAGTAGCGAAGGCCGCTCATGCCAATCGGCCTGTAATGCACAGAGGCAGGTTCGTCGTGATTGCCGAGCGCGGCTCTGAACTCGACGCCCTTGTCGCGCAGCGGCCGGTAGGGCTCCTCGAACTTGGCGACCAGATCCCGTGGCGTCTGAGAGCCGTAGAAGTTGTCGCCGACCATGAGCACGAGATCGAACGGAAAGACGTTCCAGGCGAGTGCCATCTGGCTCGCCACGTCGTACTGCGGTTGCTTCCCGGTGCCGTTGTCGCCGATGACGGCGAACTTGAGCGACGCCGGCCGCGCCGGCAGCGAGGCTGGAGGGGCCGGGACGCCGCTCGCGGCGCCGACGACTCCGAGAAGAATCAGGATCAGCGCCTGAGTCAGGCGAGAGGTGACGGAAAACCGGCGCATGCGCGCCTCCCAGGCCCGACTATGCAAGAGCCCCACCCGCCGCACGGACGCTTTTGACGGGAACCCGTCACGTGTATCTCCATGGCGAGCGGCTCGGTCGGTCGCGCGTGGCGGCGTGAGGATTGCACCAGGTATCGACCGAAGCCGTGAGGCGACGCCATGTCCTATAAACAAGTGCTGTTCCGGTCCGAGGCGCGGGAGAAGGTTCTTCGGGGCGCCACCGCACTCGCGGACGCGGTCCGCGTGACGCTCGGCCCAAAGTCGAAGTGCGTCCTCATCGAGAAGCGATGGGGACGGCCGATCGTCTGCAACGACGGCGTGACGATCGCCAAGGAGTTCGAAGTCAAGGATCCCGAGGAGAACCTCGGCGCGCAGATGCTCCGCGGAGCGGCGGAGCGGACCGGTGAGATGGTGGGCGACGGCACGACCACCTCGACCATCCTTGCGCACGCGATTCTCTGCGAAGGCGTTCGCAACATCGCCGCCGGCGCGAGTGCGGTCGATCTCAAGCGGGGGCTCGATCGCGCGGCCCGCGCCGCGATCGAGGCGCTTCACGCCCAGTCCCGACCGGTCGAGAGCCGGCTCGAAAAGGGTCAGGTCGCCACGATCTCCGCGCACAACGACCCGGCCATCGGCAACATGGTCGCCGACGCGCTCGAGAAGGTCGGCGCCGAAGGCGCGGTGA
>DATAFJ010000130.1:0-7378 GCA_036257535.1 Vicinamibacterales bacterium
AGACCGTCAGACCAATTTCCAAGCGTGCTCCTTCAACCACTCGGCCATCTCCGTCTTGCAATCAACAGTTTACGGGCGAGCCGATCAGCCCTCACACCGAGTTGTGTCAGACCTCCTAATCTACGGCGATCACTTTCGGCCACCGAAGGCCGCTGTCAGCACCAGCCAGCCTGAACCGTTGTTGCTTACAGCCGCTCGGGGCACCGAGCGCCTCCAGTATAAGGCGCGCCATGGAGTTCTCTGAACCGCAAGGACTCTTCGCCGATTCTCCATCAGGAGATGTCCGGTGAGCGCGCTCGATCGAGCACCTGCAGCAGCGCCGGGTATTCGACCTTGGCGTTGTGGCGGCGGTCGACGGGAATGCGCGGGACGATGACGACGTCGGCAAGCTTCGCCCAGGCGAGGCGCTCCATGAGTTCGGCTCGCACGGCCGCTACGTCGCCCTCGACCTCCACGGCAAGCAGCCGCCGCTGGCGATGCATCACAAACGCCGTCCGGCCGACGCCGGGCACTGCGCCGGCCGCGCACTCGACGGCCAACGGGTACAGCACGCCCTCGCTGTCGTTGGACTTCGCGGAACAGCGTCCGAGCAGCCAGAGGCGCCCGTGCGCATCGAGATAGCCCGCATCGCCGGTGCGATGCCAGACGTGCTCGCCAACCTTGATTTTCGTTTCCTCGTCGCCGTGTCCATCGAGATATCCGGACAGCACGTGCTCGCCGGTGACGACGATTTCGCCGACCTCGTCCGGTCCGAGCGTGTCGCGTTCGAGATCGGCGACGGTCCACGGACCAACAGGCGTCCCCCATCGATCGGGCAGGATGCGAAGCTGGATGGAAGAAGCCGACCGGCCCACGAGGAGCCCGGCGCCCCGCGTCATCGCGGCGCGATCGTCGGCGCTGATGTCCCGCCGATCGATCTTCGCGATCGGCTCGGCCTCCGTCGAACCGTAGACGGCAACAACCGACGCGTTCGGCGCCACGGCCGCAATCGCATCCAGCATCCCCGGAAAGACCGGCGCCCCTCCGGTGTAAAAGCGGCGAAACGTGCCGAGGTGCCCGCCATGTCGAACGGCGTGATCGATGAGCCTCGCAACGAACGCCGGCGAGGCCACGGTGCGGGTCGGCCGCATGGCGCGAATCTGCGCGTCGACCGGCGCCGGGTCGATCGCGCCCGGCGCCCTGAGATCGGCGTCAGGAATGACGCTCGTCACGCCGGAGGCGAGGTTCGCCAAAAGAAAGATCGGCAGGGTGCACAGATCGGTTTCCCCGGGCGCGAGCTCGAGGCTGTCGACGAGCGCACCGTGCTGCGCGATCAGGAACCCGTGCGTGCGGACGGCGGCCTTGGGCTCGCCCGTCGACCCGCTCGTGAACGTGATGATCGCCGGCGTGTCAGGATCGCAGGGCTCGACGCTTGCGGCCGCATCCGAGACGCGGCGCGCAATCGCCGCGGCGCCCGGCACACCGCCGCCGATCGCCGCCTTGATGGGAATGGCGCGAATCGCCGGGGACGTCAGGCGAAGCCAGTGAGCCCGGGGCACGGCGACGAAGGCGTCGGGGCGAACGCGGGCGACGCAGCGATTGAGCCGCTCGCGCCCGGCCGATGGGTCGACGAACACCGCCGTCACCCGCAGCCGGAACAACGCGATCATCGTCGTATAGAGCGCGATCGACATCGGGCTGAAGACGAGCGCTCGCATGCCCGGCCGGACGCCGGCGCGCGCCAGATCGCCGGCCGCCGATGCGGCGGCGCGATCGAGCTCGCGGAAGGTGATGCTGCGCTGCCGCTCGACGATGGCGTCACGATCGCCGAAGCGCCGGGCCTGCTCCTCGAGAACGCCGGCGATGTTCACAGCTGTTTCGAAAAGAGCGCGTAACGCCTGAACGTACGCGCGGAGCGGCCGCTGATCGCCCGCGAGACGTTCGTCTCGTGTATCAACGCGTGGATCGCGCGTCGAAAGCCCAGGTCTCGCGCGCTGCGCTGCACGAGGTCCATCAGCGCCCCGCCGAGACCCATGCCGCTCATTGCCGGATCGACCGCAATGGTCTTGAGGATGACCGTGTCGATCGGAACGCTGCGACGCGCCTGCAGGAGGTCCGGGATCGCGAACATGAATCCCACCAGAGCGTCCTCCTTCTCTGCGAGGAGCACCAGTTCCGGGCGGACGTGCGGAAGCACCGCGTGGTACTGCCCCAGGAATTCCGCCTCCGCAATCGGCGTGTAGAGGACGTTTCGACTGAAAGCAGTGAGCGAGAGCCTGAAGATTCGCGGCAACTCGGTATCGGGCCGCGGCGTGTCGAGCGTGCGGATGGTGATTCCGACCTTACGCAGACGGTCGAGCGTGGCGCCGGTGCGCGGATCCTCGAAATCCAGATTGTCGCTCATCGCGGATGTGTAGGTCGCCAGCGGCGCAAAACCCGCGCGCGCCCAATGCCCTGGCCACTCATCCGGGTTGTCGGGCTCGAGAAAGAACGGCGGCTCTACGCCACGATAGACGATGAGGCGGTAGCGGCGCCAGGTGGTGCCGTCCATTGGACCGACAACGGTCGCCGCGCCGCTGGATGCGAGCAGGTCGCACGCCCGTGAGAGCAGCGCGTGAGCCGAGACCTCGTCGGCGGCCGCGTAGTGGCCGATCACGCCCACGTGACGGCCGTCGTGCAGCGCCGTGCCGGTCCACCAGCAGGAGCATCGCGCCACGAGCGAGCCGCGATCGATCGACAACAGCGTGGCGTCGGGCGAGTGCAGCCGGCGCTCGGCCGCTGGCACGAGCGACACGCCGCGATCGCACGTCACCGCGGAATCCGGGTCCTGCGCCGACAGCGTCACGAACTCGCGGGTCATGGGGTCATCCACCGCGACGCGACCATGGCAATCCCCCAGGCAGCGGCCGATGCAATGCCCGCCGCGCCCGCCTGATACAGCCATCGTCGCGCGGTCTGAGGCGCGTCACGAATGCCAGGTTCGGCGCGGACGAACGCCGCCGTGCCAATCGCGATCGCGCCGATCGCGCCGGCCACACCCGCCAGGTTGGAGCCGGCGGCGTCTGTGACGAGCACATACGGCACCATCACGATCGCCCAGCCGGTCACGACGGCCCGCCAGAAGAGCAACGACAGGGGCCGGTCCGGAAACTGAGACCCGAGGCGCGACGTACCGAACATCGCAAGGTGCGCGCCGAACACGACGGTATACGGAAACAGCATCGCCTCGTCACCGCTCGTGCGCGCGAGCGTCAGCCAGCCGATTGCCGCCGCCCACACCGAAAGGACGGCGGGCACGTCGTGCATCCGGCGGCTGTTGTCCAGCGTCGGTGGCGACAGCCACCGGTAACCGACCACGATGGCCAGCGGCCCCATGAGCCAATGCCATCCCATGAGGGCCCACGCGACATAGCAGAGAAACGCGCCCGCCACCAGCGAGTCGTCTTCAAGCGTTGTCCGTTCACGCGCGAGGACGATGAGGACCACGAGCGCGACGGTGACCAGCAGACGGGGCACCAGCGCGGCGGCGTCGAGAGGAAGGTACGCGCGCAAGAGGAAAAAGCCGCCGATCGGAATGAACAGGTTATCGAGACCACGCCAGGCGCTCCCTTCGAGCAGCATCACGAGCAGCGCCAGCGTCGCCGCGATCAGCAGCGATTCGGCGCGGCCCACGTCGCTCCACAGCAGCAGCGGGACATGGACGCAGAGGAAGGCGATTGCGACGAACGCGACCGATCCTTCGAGGCTTTTGTTGGCGCCCAGGTAGCGAGTCATTCCGTATCGGGAGCCGACGAGCGCACACGTCGCGTCCGCAAACGTCAGCATCAGTACTGGAATGACGAACAGCAGCGGGTTCGACCCGCGCGTGAGCCAGAACAGCAGCCCGACAGAGATCGGAAAGTACACCTCGCCCAGGGTCGTCCGTTCAACACGGTTCGCGACGCGCCCGAACCGATCTCGCAATGCCGGCAGAAACTTGACACCGGCGACGAGGAGCGCGCTCGTGCCCGTGAGCACCAGGACTGGCCACGTCTGGCGAAAGAGAAAAGGAAATGCCAGCGTGAGCACGCCGGATCCCGTGTGAAACATCTTCCGCGTCGTCTCCGGGCGGGCCCCGGTTGCGCGAGCATAGAACTGGAGGCCGCCAAACATGACCAGGAAAGCGCCGAGCGCGATCGCCATGGCGGCCCATGTATTGCCGGCGAGCGCAGGCATCAAGCTCGTCACAGCACTTCCTCCACGCGGAAGGCGCTGTAGAAGAACGCCCGATCGGTTAGATGAAGCCGGCCCGCGAAGTCGTCAAGCGGCCGAAGACGATCGCTCAAGTAATCGGGCCGCCGCCGCGGCGCAAGCATGTTCCAGTAGGCGAGCCGCGCACCGGGACGGCTGCGGCGGACGATCGCCTCGAGCATGGAATGGTAGTGCTCGACGGACACGTACTCGAACAGGTCGCTCAAATTGAATCGATCCAGGGTGCGCCCCGGCGATCGTTCCAGGAACTCTTCGACCGACTGACACTGCCACTCCAGTCGATCCAGGCGATCGCGGATCGTCTCGAAATGCTCGGGACGAAGCGCACAGGGGAGCGCGGCGCCGTGAGTGCCGGTGAGAATCCAGTGGACGTACGGATTCTCCGCCGGATCCAGCACGCTCAACGCGTGCCTGGTCCGATCCAGGATGGACGCGGCGACATCTATGTCGACGTAGCGGAAGAACTCCGGATCCCGTCCAAGGCGTCCCATCACGGTCCGCGAGAAGAACATCCGGAAGAGCAGGCGCCAGCGCCAGGTGTCCCAGCGCTCCAGGTAGAAGCGGAGCCGCTCTTCGGGGGTCCTCGGCTCCAGAAGATCGAGGACGGTGCGCCGGTTGTGTACGAGAGGCAGAACACGATTGCGAAACAGCGCGAAGTACCGCTCGAATTTGCCGAGGCTGCCGATACCGTGCTCGACGGCTGTCCGTTGCCGATCCCAGAACTCGCGTGTGGCCGCGCCGAGCGCCGGCCGGCATCGATCGAACAGCTCCGCGCGGCGCGTCGATAGGCGCGATCCCACGAGCTCCAGCAGTTCCGGGTGCGTCAGTGTCTTGTATGCGGCGACTCGCAGCTCGAGGCAGGACAATTGCGCCGGGCTCAGATCCAGCGCAATCACACGCGAGGGATCCTTCGTCAACAGCGCCAGGGCGTTGTCGCCGGCTGACGCGATCGAGACGCAGACATCACCCGGCTGGATGTCGAGGCCTGCCAGCAGGACGTCGGCGTCCTCCCAGACCTGCGCGTAGCGGATGGCGCTGAAATCGGCGCGCGTGGCCGCTTCGCTACGCATCGCTCCGTTCCGGCAGGGGAATGCGCCGAACGATGCCGGTGCTGCCGTCCATCTCCACCGAATCACCGTCCTTGAGCCAGCGCGTGACGCCTGGGAGCGACACGACGGCGGGAATCCCCAGCTCCCGGGCGACGATGGCCGCATGGGAGAGCAGACTGCCGCGTTCGACGAGCAGGCCTCGCGCTGAGGGGAACACCATGATCCATCCAGGGTCGGTGTGCTCCGCGACGAGGATCGCGCGCTGCTCGAGATCCGCTGTCGCAGGATCGGTCACGAGGCGAACCGGTCCGCGAACGATGCCGGGCGAGCAACCGAGGCCTTTCCGCTCGTCACCTGATTGCACCCCGGGATCCTCCGCGCGTCGAAACTCGTGGCCGTGGTACACCGGTCCGCGCGTCTCGAAGCGATCGTCCGGGGGCGGACTGTCCTCGTATCCACGGAACTCGCGCTTGCGTACCGCTGCGAGGGCGCGGAGGTCGGTCGTCGTGGAGCGGCCCTCGGCAAAAGCCAGCACCTCGTCCACTTCGAGATAGAAAATGTCACGCGCGTCATCGAGCAGATCGAGTGCGTGGAGCCGCCGGCCAATCTCTATGAAGATGCGGCGAACGCGGCCGAAAAGTCGCGTGCGTTCGAGCCGCAGATTTTCGCGATCGCGAACACGCCGCTGCGCGTGCCGAAGGACCCACGCGAAGACAACCCGCCGCAGGGGATGCGCAGCCAGAGCCTCCCGGACGCGCCGCTTCGATTCGATCCGGAGCCGATCGGCCGCCGAACCGGACGCCTCGGGCATGCCGGTCCCGCCGGCCGCGGCAAACCGTTGCGCGAGCGATCCGACGGCGCGAAACAGCGGAAGCGGATCGTCGTGCAGCGTTGCACTTTCGAGCTTCAGTTCGTTCACGGTCCGATCGCCGAACCTCACCAGGTACTCGCGGTACTGCTCGACGAATTCCTGGTGGCCGGCCAGCGCGTACCGGATCTCTTCGACAGTGCCGCGAGTCAGCCGCAGGATCAGCTCGCTGTGCCCACCGGCGAGGCGGGCGAGACGTTGCATGCGAACGGCGGGCTCCGCGCTGACGATGCCGCCTTCGCCGCCGATCAGATCGTTCTGCAGCGTGCCTGCGGGGTCGCCGCACCAACGAATAACCAGGTTACGCAGCAGGCCGTAAAAGATCATCGCGAAGAAATCGTTGACGAGCGGCGCATCCCAGCTGAGGAGCAGGCGGGCTCGCAGGTCGCGGTAATGCGCGACCAGTTCGTCGATGCGCCGATCTTCGAGCGGAGGCGCAGGCGGCGCCAGCGCGCGCTCGAGCCGCTCGTAGAAGGCGTCGATCCGGCGATTGATCGTCAGGTGATTCGCGATGAGCCCGGCGACCGTGCGAATCACATACAACGCGTCGAGCGCGGGGCCACGGCTGATCCCGCGCGCGATCTCGGCGGCGAGAGCGTCGGGGAGAGGCTCCTTCACTCCCATCATCTGTTCCATGAACCGCCGGTTCACCTGATAGCCCGGCAGCATCGCGAGCACGCGATACCAGCTCGGAAGGTTGTAGAACAGCCGGCCGCGGATCAGACCGAGCATGTTCTGGAAGGTTTCCTCCTGACCGGTAATCACACGCTCGGGAACGCCCATCATTCGGCAGAACTGCCGATACACGTACCCGTAAATCTCCTGCGCGAACGAAAACGTCAGGGGCGTCGTGACGCCGCTGTAGCTTTCGACGATGTTGCTGTTGTCCCAGATGGTGAGCCTCGCGTCGGGATCCGCGATCGCGCGCATCGATGTAATCGGGCGCGATTGAAGAAGCAGAAGGCGATCGGCGATCGCCCACTCGATGTCCTGCGGCCTGCCGAAGTGCCGTCCAGCGGCTCTGGCCAGCGCCGCGACCTGCCGAACGTCCGCGTCGGCCAGCGACGGTTGCTCCACCAGCGCGGGCGGAACGTCCGCTGTGCGAACGCCGCCTGGCGACGCGGGGTCGGCAACGTGCATTCGACGCTTGGCCACGATGCGCCGCTCGATGATCCCCCCCGCGCGATCGACCAGCCAGGTGTCGGCGTCCGCCTCGCCCGAGACGACGGCG
>DATAFJ010000144.1:0-38796 GCA_036257535.1 Vicinamibacterales bacterium
GCCAGCGTGAACCCGCTCGTGCCGAAGCCGGGGACGGCGTATCAGTGGCTGCCGATGGCGCGCCGCGACGAGATCGAGCGCAAGTCGGCCCGGATGAAAGAGCTCGTCGCCGATCTCGACAACGTGTACTTCAACGTAAAGTCTGAACGGCATTCGTTTTACCAGGCTCTTCTCTCGCTCGGCGACCGCCGCGTGGCGCCCGCCATCGTGGCCGCCGAGCGCAACGGTGGAAACTGGCGGGCGGCCGTCGCGGAAACCGGCGTCGACGCCGATTTCTTCGTCTTCAGGGATCGAAGCGCCGACGCCGTGCTGCCGTGGGACATCATCGACGGCGGCATGAAGGACACCTTCTTCCGCTCGGAGTTCGACAAGGCGCTCCGCGAGGAGTGGACGCTTCCGGCAAAACGTCGGGCGGAGAACGCGAAGTTCCTGCCCCTGCTTACGCGCTGATAACGGTTGCCGCCTCGTGCTCCGCGTAGGCCTGCAGCACGAGCTCGCGCACGCGGTCCTGCGCCTTTCCGTCGGCGATCGATCTGAGGAGCGCGAAGCTCCGTCGCTCACCGTTCACGGAATACTGGCGGGATGGAAACGTGACGTTCCGGCCGCCCCCGGTCCGACGCTCCCAGATCGCGAACCCCATCAGCTTGAGGCCTTCGAGCGGCCCGCTCGTGAAATGCAGCTCCGCATCCGCGAGTTTGCCCGGAGGGTTGCCTTTGTCGTTCTGAAGAATCCTGACCACCATGCGTGCTCTCCTTCGACCGAAGGAAAGGCAAAGATGATTCCGGGGGCGGGATCGCGCGCGCCGGTGTAAGTGAGGTACTCAGAGCGCTTGGAGCGCGTCCGGCGAGATGTGCGCCACGCGCGCGCCGGGAAGGGGCGAGAGTGTCAACCGGGGTTGCGTCAGTCCGACAGGAGCATCACCTCGGCGATGGCGAGCGTCTGGGAATGCGTGATCGTGACGAGCGCGCGCCGGACCCCGAGACGCGCCGCGTGCGCGGCCGCGGCGCCATGGAGCTGCAGGGTGGGAGGCCCGCCGCGACGGACGATCTCAACGTCTCTCCAGATGACGCCGCGCGAGTGTCCCGTGCCGAGCGCTTTCATCGCCGCTTCCTTCGCCGCGAATCGGCCCGCGAAGTGCGGCACGGGAAAGCGTCGCCGTGTGCAATACTCGATCTCTCCGGCGGTAAACACGCGCCGCGTGAACCGTTCGCCGTAGCGCTGCAGCACGTCGTCGATGCGCGCGAGCTCGGTCGCGTCGAGGCCGATCCCGATGATGGACATTCCGCGTCCTCAGCCTAGCGAGAGCTTTCGATGGACGCAAGAGTCCTGGGGCTCTGCCCTCCAGTGTGCGCCGCTTCTGGCGCTCGCCCCGCACGTCTTCACGAGCCGTGCATTGGCGCTGACCGACGGGCGGGACGAATGGGCCGCCGCCGCGGCATCGGTTGGCGCAAGCGTCGACACGCTGCTGCTCATCAGACAGGTGCATGGGGCGACCGTCGCCTTCGGAACGTCCGAGCAAACCCCGTGGCCACGGCCGGAAGCGGACGTCATCGCCACGGCGGACCCGCATGTGGCGGTCGGCGTCCGCGTGGCTGACTGCGTGCCGATCCTGCTGGCGGAGGACAGCGGCCGCGCCGTTGCGGCGGTTCACGCCGGCTGGCGCGGAACGACTGCCCGGGCGGCGATCGCCGGCGTCGAGGCGATGCAACGTTATGGCGTGCGGCCCGAGAGGCTCGTTGCGGCCGTCGGTCCTTCGATCGGGCCCTGCTGCTATGAGGTGGGCGAGGGAACGTTCGAAGCGTTTCGCGAGGCGGGGCACCGCGAGGCGTTACTCGGCCGCTGGTTTGCCCGAACGGGACCCGGAAAGTATCACCTCGATCTCTGGCGCGCCACGCGCGATCAGCTCGAGGGAGCGGGCGTGCTTCCGGCGAACGTCCACGTTGCGGGCCTCTGCACGATGACCCACCAGGAGACGTTCCATTCGTACCGCGCCCACGGCAAGCGAGCGGGACGGATGCTCGCCGCCATCAGGACGACCCAGCCGGCACGCTAGTCCGACTCTTTCGACCGATCGATCGCCTGCGCTTCGTCGATCGCCAGGTTGGCCAGTCGATCCGCTTCGGCGTTTTTCGCCCTCGGGATGTGCTCGAACCGCACGCGATCGAACCGCGCGGCGAGCGACGACGCTTCGCGGTGGAGCGGCTGCAGGCCCGGATTCTTGACGCGGTATTCGCCGCGCATCTGCTTGACGAGCAGCTCCGAGTCGGAGCGAACGAGCAGCTCGCGGTGGCCGCTCTCCGCGGCATGGCGCAGCGCCGCCAGCAGCCCCTGATACTCGGCGACGTTGTTGGTGGCCGTGCCGAGCGACGCGTGCAGCTCGGCGAGCACGAGGCCCTCGGAATCCTCGATGCGGACGCCGTAGCCGGCCGGCCCCGGGTTGCCCCGGGCGCCGCCGTCGATGTACGCGACGATCACTCGGAAGCGGGGCCGGGCGCGTTCACGGGCTCGGCCGCAGTGGAAACTGCGACGAAGAACAACACCCGCTGACAGCTCTCGCACTGGATCAGCGCGGCGTTGCGCCTGATCTCGTTGTAGACCTGGGGACGCAGCCGGACGTGGCAGAAGCTGCAGTGGCCGTCACGCGCCTCCACGACGGCCGGTGGCTTGCGGGAGCGGCTGACGTGATCGAAGAGCGCCATCGCGGCCGGCGAGATGTCGTGCGCCACGGCGGCACGGTCCCGCGACAGCTTCTCGAGCGTCGCTTCGACCTGCCTGCGCTCCACCTCGAGGGCGTTGCGAGCTTCGGCGACCTCGACGGTCTCTTTCTTCAGCGAGCTCTCGTCGCGCTTGACGTCTGCCTGAAACCCTTCCGCCTCCTCCATCCGGTCGAGGATGCGATCCTCGAACGCGCGGACCTCCCGCTCGGCGGTGGCGATCTCCTTCTGCATCGCCTGGTACTCCTTGTTCGTCTTGACCTCCATCAACTGGTCCTTGAACTTGGAGAGCCGGGCCTGCACGACGGCTAGTTCCTTTTCGACGTTGCGCCGCTCGGTCGCGGATGCGGCGAGGCGCTCCTTCGCCGCGTCCACGAGCGACTGCGCCGCGGCGAGCCGTGCGTCGAGAGCCTGATGATCCGAGGGAAGGGAGTCGAGCCGCCGCCGAGCCTGGTCGGCGGCGGTCTCTATCTGTTGAAGACGGACTAAGCGTTCGAGGTCGACGAGCATGTAGTGGGCCCACCAGGATTCGAACCTGGGACGGGCCGGTTATGAGCCGGCGGCTCTGACCGCTGAGCTATGGGCCCGCGCAATTCTACGATCGCCCTTCCAGAAACGCACGAAGCTTCCGGCTGCGCGACGGGTGCCGGAGCTTACGGAGCGCCTTGGCTTCGATCTGGCGGATGCGCTCGCGCGTGACCGCGAAGCTCTGGCCGACCTCTTCGAGCGTGTGCTCCGAGCCGTCTCCGACGCCGAACCGCATCTTGATCACCTTTTCCTCGCGCGGCGTCAGAGTCTTGAGCACCTGATCGGTCTGCTCCTTCAGGTTCAGGTTGATGACCGCATCGGCCGGCGACACGACGTTCCGGTCCTCGATGAAGTCGCCAAGATGCGAATCTTCCTCCTCGCCGATCGGCGTCTCGAGCGAGATGGGCTCCTGCGCGATCTTCAGCACCTTCCTGACTTTCGCGACGGGGATGTCCATCCGCCGCGCGATCTCTTCGGAGGTCGGCTCGCGGCCGAGCTCCTGGACGAGCGCGCGCGAGGTGCGGATCAGCTTGTTGATCGTCTCGATCATGTGGACCGGGATCCGGATCGTCCGAGCCTGGTCCGCGATCGCGCGCGTGATGGCCTGCCGGATCCACCACGTCGCGTACGTCGAGAACTTGTAGCCGCGGCGGTACTCGAACTTGTCGACCGCCTTCATCAGGCCGATGTTTCCCTCCTGAATCAGGTCGAGGAACTGCAGCCCGCGGTTCGTGTACTTCTTGGCGATCGAGACCACCAGGCGGAGGTTCGCTTCGACCAGCTCTTTCTTGGCCTGCTCGGCCTGCGCTTCACCGCGCTGGATGGTCTCGAGCGTGCGAAGGAGCTGCTCCGGTGTCTCCTGCAGCTCGTCGGCCAGCGCCTTCACGCCGCCGCGCAGATCCTTCTGCTTCCTGAGGAGCGTCTTGCGCTCCTCTTCCTTCATCTTCGTCTTGCGGTTCTTCGGGACGAGCTGCCGCTCGATCGCATCCACCTCGCGCTGCGCGCGCTGCACCGCTTCGACGCGTTCCTTGATCTGCTCGATCATCCGGCGCTTGACGGTCTCGGTGAATTCGATGCGGCGGATGAGCTGCGAGAGCTCCACGCGCGCCCGGAGCGTCGCCCATCGCACGCGGCGGTACTTGCGCCGCTCGCGCGACGTCGACCCCTTCGGCGTGTCCATCAGCTTCTCGTTCGCCTTCTCGACGACCAGCCACGCTTTCCGCACGGCGTCGATCTGCTTGAGGACTTCCTTCGCGCGCTCTTCGATGCGCTCGTCCGTCAGCTCCTCGTCATTGAAGATGACGAGCTCGCGGATCGTGCGCTCCCCGCTCTTGAGCAGATCCCCCATCTGCATGACCATCTTCGCGATGGTCGGCGTCCGGGAAATCGACTTGATGACGGCGAGCTTCCCGCGCTCGATGCGCTTGGCAATCTCCACCTCCCCCTCGCGGGTGAGGAGGGGAACGGTGCCCATCTCGCGCAGGTACATCCGGACCGGGTCGTTCGTTTTGTCGAGCGCCCCCGGCGTAAGATCGAGCTCGAGCTCCTCGGCGCCCTCGCCCGTTCGATCGAGCAGCTTGTCCTCGCGGTACTTCTGCTCCGAGTCGACGACCTCGATGCCGGCGCTGCCGAAGGTGCTGAACAGGTCGTCGAGCTCCTCCGACGATGTGATGTCGGCGGGCAGCAGCTCGTTGACCTCGTCGTAGAGCAGATAGCCCTTCTCCTTGCCGATGGAGATGAGCTGCCGGACCTCGTCGTATTTTTCTTCGATCGACAACGCAATTACCTCCACTAATTCAACGATTCAATCCTGGTGAGCAGGTCTTTCTTGCGCGCCCAGAGCGCGGTGATCTCGGCGTCGTGCTGCGCCGCCCCAAGCTCCTGGAGCCGATCGATCTCGCGCTGCAGGTCGCCGCGTTCGCGTTCGTACCGAAGACGCTTGAGCGCCTTCACGCAGTCGTCAGGCGGGGCCGCGGGGCCGGAGCCGGCGCCAATGCCCCGGACGAGCAGGACCTCACCAGTACTTAGACGCTCCAAAAGGCTCTCAGGCAACGTATCGGCCGGAAAACCGGCCAATGAGCGGGCCGCCTGGAGGATCCCCTCCGCCGCCAGCCCGTCCAGGTCGGTCCCATCCAGCTCGCCGAGCGCCCCCAGGGCTGCCTCAGGCCGGTTGAGGAGCGTCCAGATCAGGTCCTTTTCCGCCGGTTTCAGCTCGCCGACCAGCCTCAGCCCCCGGACCGCTTCCGCTTCCTTCAGCGAGGCCCGGCGCTCGACCGCGGCCCGCCGGATTTCGGCGCGAACCACCTCTTCCGTAATACGCGCCTTGTGCGCGATGCGATCCGCAAAGAGGTCGCGCGCCGCCGGATCCGGGATTCTGGCGGCAAGCGCCAGCATCGCGTCCAGGAACTCCCGACGGCTCTCGGGCTGGGTCAAGTCGCGTCCCGCAGCTTCCCGATCCAAGAGGTACTCCAGGTACGGCCTGGACTCCTTCAGCTTCTGGACGTAGGCCTGGCCGCCGTGCCGTCTGACGAACGTGTCGGGATCCTCGCCTCCCGGCAGCACCGCCACGTTGACGTGAAAGCCCTCGGCCACCAGAAGCTCCGACGTGCGTGCGGCGGCCGTCTGGCCCGCGCTGTCGGGATCGAAACTGAGCACTACCTTGCCCGTGAAGCGCCGCAAGAGCCGCGCCTGCGCCGGCGTGAGCGCCGTCCCGGACGACGCGACCACGTTCTGGATGCCAACCTGCCACGGTTGGGCGAAGTCGAAGTAGCCCTCGACGAGCACCGCGTGGCCCTGCCGGCGAATCGCTTCCTTCGAGAGGTGGAGGCCGTAGAGCGTCCGCCCCTTCGTGTAGATGGCCGTCTCCGGCGAATTGAGATACTTCGGCTGTTGATCGTCGCGCATCGCGCGACCGCCGAACGCGATCACGGCGCCGTTCTCGCGGCAGATCGGCACCATCAGCCGGTCGCGAAACCGATCGACGACCGACCCGTCGTCCCGCTTCGAGAGAAGACCGCTGCGCACGAGCAGTTCCGGGGCGAAGCCCTGCTGCTCCAGATCGCGGCGAAGCGTATCGCGTCCCGGCGGCGCATAGCCATACCCGATCGCCTCGATCGACTCGGGCCGTACGCCGCGGGTCTCGAGCGTCCGGCGCGCGGCTCTCCCCGCCGGTGTGGCGAGCTGATCGCGGAACCAGGCGGCTGCCACTTCGTGGATCTTGAGAAGCGCTTCGCGCTCGCGGTCCGCCGCCGCGTCTTTCCGGGCCTCTTCGGGTTCCGGCACCGGGATGCCCATGCGGCCGGCCAGACTCCTGACGGCGTCCGGGAACCCGACCTTGTCGTGAAGCTCGATGAACTTGAAGACGTCGCCGCCCACGCCGCAGCCAAAGCAGTAAAAGAAGCCCTTGTCGGGATTGACCTGAAAGGAAGGCGTCTTCTCGCTGTGAAAAGGACAGAGCCCCTTCCAGGTGACGCCGCTCTTCCTGAGTGGAACGCGATCCTGCACGATCCGCAGGATGTCCGCCTGCGTCTTGAGGTCGTCGATGAAAGATTGCGGGAACAGCGCCATCCTATTCCTTCAACTCGACGACCGTGACGCCGCCGCCACCCTGTTCCGGCGGCGCCGCGGCGTAGCTCGCCACGAGCGGGTGCTGTCCAAGTAACGCCGCGATCGCGCGGCGCAGCTGACCGGTCCCGTGCCCGTGGATCACGCGTACCGTCCGCTGCTCCGCTACCAGCGCATCGTCGAGGAATTTCTCGGTCCGCGCGACGGCTTCGTCTGTCGTGCACCCGATGACGTTGAGATCCGCGAGCGCCCCGGCGCGCGGCTGCAGATCGACGCTGACGCGCACCGACGACCGTGACGGCTCGATGGCGGAGGCTGGAACGAGCACGCGCAGTTCGTCGAGCCTGACGCGGATTCGCTTGCCGCGCACGTCGATTTCGGCGTCGCGATCGTGAATGCTTTGAACCGTTCCTTCGATGCCGAACGGGCTCGCCACGACGCGATCGCCGACCGAGGCAGGCGGACCCGCCGCGGCCGGCGCGGCCTCCGCCGGGACGTCGCCGGGCGCGTACCGGTTCGCGATTTCTTCCAGCGCCGAGCGCGCGCCCGTGCGCACCTCGCCCGTTTCGCCCGTTGACACGTGTGCGGCCGGCGCCTCGGGCCTCACGAGCTGGTTCGCCCGCTCCCTGACGCCGCGCACGACATCGTCGATCTCGCGCTGCGCCTCGCGGAGGCGGTCGCCGATCCGCTCCTCAATCCGGCGCTTGACCGCCTCTTCGCGGCGGCGGAGGTCTTCTTCGCGGGCCTGAAGCCGCGCCGCGTCGGCGGCGATCGCCTCGCGTTCCCTCGCGGCGAGGCGACGCTCGTGGTCGAGCGCGTGGAGATCCCGATCCACCTTCGCCAGGTGCTCGGCGAGCTGACTTTCGCGCGTCGACTGCTGCCCCCGGGCCGTCTCGATGACCGACGCGGGCAGGCCCAGCCGCGCGGCGATCTCGAGCGCCAGGCTGCGGCCGGGCGAACCGTAAACCAGTCGGTAAGTCGGAGCGAACGTTTCCGGGTGGAACCCGAACGCCGCGCAGACGACGGAGTCGCTGGTCGAAGCGTAGGACTTGATCGCGTCGTAATGCGTGGTTGCCACGACGAGGGCGCCGCGCGACTTGAAGTGGTCGATGATCGCGGCCCCGAGCGGGCCCCCTTCGGCCGGATCGGTACCACCTCCGACTTCGTCCAGCAACACGATCGCGGGCGGCGCGAGCTGACGATCCATCGACGCGATGTTCGTCATGTGCGCCGAAAACGTGCTCAGGCTCGCCGCAATCGACTGCTCGTCGCCGATGTCGGCGAACACGGTGCGAAAAACGGTGACGCGCGACCCGGCGGCGGCGGGAACGTGGAGGCCGGCCTGGGCCATGAGCGCGAGCAGGCCCGCAGTCTTGAGCGCCACGGTCTTTCCACCGGTGTTCGGCCCGCTGATAACGAGGACTTTCGTCGGCGGGATGAGCAGGATGTCGACCGGCACCGGTCCCGAAAAGGTGTCAGGTACCGTTTCGTTCCCTTTTCCGGAAACGGTACCTGACACCCTTTCGATCAGCAGCGGATGACGGGCGGCACGCAGCTCGAGCCTTCCGTCGGTGGCCATCGCCGGCTCGATCCCGTCGCACTGGTGCGAGAAGCGCGCCTTCGCCTGCAGGACGTCCAGTTCGGTGGCCGCACCGAGCGTGCGGTGGAGCTCGGCGCCGCGCCGGCGGAAGCTGTCGGAGAGCGCCCGCAGGATGCGGCGGACCTCCTCCTGCTCCTGCTGCTCGAGCGCGACGACGTCGTTGTTGATCTCGACGGTGCTGAGCGGCTCGAGAAACAGGCTCGCGCCGCTCGCGGAGCTGCCATGGACGATGCCAGGAATCGCGCCGCGGTGCTCAGACTTCACCACGAGGACGTAGCGGCCGTTGCGATCGGTGACGATCTGCTCCTGCAGGTACCGGGCGGTCTCGCGGCCGCGCAGGTAGGACTCGAGCGTCGACCGGAGGCGCGCGCGCTGCTTGCGCAGGCGGTCGCGAATCGTCTTCAACTCGGAACTGGCTTCGTCGACCACGTCGCCCGAGGGAGCGATCTTCGCGGCGATGTCGGCGATTTCGTGCTCGAACGTCGCCGCCACGTCGACGATCGCACGCAAGGCAGGCAGCGGGTGCAGGGCGCGGCGGACGATGCCGCGAGCGATCTCGATCGATTGCAGGAACCGGGCTAGGCCGAGGAGCTGCACGGCCTCGAGCGGACGGCCTTCGAGCGCGAGAGAGGTGAGAATCGCCTCGAGATCGGCGGGTGCCTCGAGCGGCAGCGCGCCCGCATCGTCCAGCAGCCGGACCGCTTCCGTCGTGGCCGCCAGCAATGAGGCGACCTGCCTGGCATCGACCTGCGGTCGCAGCTCGGAAAGCCGGCGCCGGCCGAGCGGGGTCAGAGCCAGCCGCGCGACGGCTTCGACAATCCGGTCGTACTCTAGAGCCCTCAGGGCGCCGGGTTGCATGCAGTAGGGAGCCGTGTGGCCGGCCGGAGGAAACGTATAGTTTAAGTCAGGGCAGGCCGGATCTACACGTGAAATATCGGTACACGCTGCGCCGTTGTCAAGCGCCGCGGGGGCGTTTACGGTAAGTGGTTGATGCTGCTCGCGATAGCGGCAGCGCCGAAACCGTTGTCGATGTTGACCACGGCGACGCCCGTCGCGCAGCTGTTCAGCATCGCCAGGAGGGCGGTAAGGCCGCCGAAGCTCGCGCCGTAGCCGACGCTCGTCGGTACTGCGACCACGGGAACTGCCACGAGTCCGCCGACAACCGAGGGCAGCGCCCCTTCCATGCCCGCGACGGCGATGACCACGCGGGCCGCCGCGAGCCGATGCTGCTCGGCGAGCAGCCGGTGCAGGCCCGCTACGCCGACGTCGTAGAGCCGGTCGACCGTGTTCCCCATGACCTCGGCCGTCACTGCCGCTTCTTCGGCAACGGGCAGGTCCGAGGTCCCCGCCGCCGCAATCAGAACGACGCCGCGTCCGGGCGGCACATCGTCCTGGCGGAGTGTAATCACGCGAGCAGTGTCGTGATACACCGCGCGGTCGAGCCGCGCGCGTACGGCGTCGTAGGCACCGCGGTCGACCCTCGTGACGATGAGGCTGTGGCCGCGGGCGACGATCCGCGACGATATTTCGGCGATTTGCTCAGGTGTCTTGCCTGGGCCGAAGACGACCTCGGGAAAGCCCTGCCGCAGCGCGCGATGGTGATCGACCCTCGCGAAGCCAAGATCCTCAAAGAGAGGAACCTGGCGCAGAAATTGTAGAACTCGCTCCTGCGCTGCCGCGGGTGTAAGGGTCCCGCGCTGCACGTCCTCGAGGAGTGCCTGGAGATGGCTGGTGTTCATGCTCGAAACCACGGCAGTTTCGTTGACTTGAAGCTCAGCCGCGACTTAAGATTCCTAAGTTTGCCGCCTCACCGACACGCCCGCCTATGACGCCGTTCGAAACTCTCATTCTCGCTCTCTACTTCTTCGTCCTGAGCATCCTGGCCATCTACGGCTGGCACCGGTATTACCTTGTGTATCTTTACATGAAGCACAGGGACAACCTACCGCGCGCCTCCGTGCCAGCGCTCGAGCCGCTGCCGCGCGTCACGGTCCAGCTCCCGATCTACAACGAGATGTATGTCGTCGACCGGCTGATCCAGGCGGTCTGCGACCTGGACTACCCGCGCGACCTGCTCGAAATCCAGGTGCTGGACGACTCGACGGACGAGACGCGGGAGATCGCGGCCCGTGTCGTCGAACGGCAGGCGGCCCGCGGGTTCGACATCGCGTACTATCACCGGACGGATCGCCGCGGGTACAAGGCCGGCGCCCTCGAGGCCGGGCTCCGGGAGGCGCGCGGCGAGTACATCGCCATCTTCGACGCGGATTTCGTTCCGCCGCGCGAATTCCTGACGAGAACCCTGCCGCACTTCGCCGACGACAAGGTCGGCATGGTCCAGGCGCGCTGGGGGCACATCAACCACGACTATTCGCTGCTGACTCGGATTCAGGCGATCCTCCTCGACGCCCACTTCGTGCTCGAGCACGGCAGCCGCAACCGGGCCGGGTGCTTTTTCAACTTCAACGGGACAGCCGGCATCTGGCGGCGGGCCGCAATCGACGGGGCGGGCGGATGGCAGCACGACACCCTGACCGAGGACCTCGACCTCAGCTATCGGGCTCAGCTCGCTGGCTGGAGGTTCGTCTTCCTGGCGGATCTGGTTGCGCCGGCCGAAGTGCCTGTCGAGATGAACTCGTTCAAGTCGCAGCAGCACCGCTGGGCCAAGGGCTCGATTCAGACCTGCCGGAAGCTGCTGCCGCTGATTCTCCAGTCGGACCTGCCGGTCGCGGTCAAGGCCGAGGCGTTCTTCCACCTGTCGGCGAACTTCAACTACCTGTTGATGGCGCTCCTGAGCGTCCTGATGTTCCCGGCGATGTGGGTGCGCTACAACATGGGCTGGTACGAGATGCTCCTCATTGACGTGCCGCTCTTCCTCGCCGCCACGGCGTCGATCGCCAACTTCTACATCGTCAGCCAGCGGGAGATTTATCCCGACTGGAAATCGCGGCTGAAGTACTTGCCGTTCCTGATGTCGATCGGCATCGGCCTCGCCGTCAACAACACCCGCGCGGTGATCGAGGCCCTGATGGGGAAGGAAACCGAGTTCGCGCGGACGCCGAAGTACGGCATCGAGCAGACGGGCGACGACTGGGTCGGCAAAAAGTACCGCACCGCCTCCGTCGTCCAGCCGCTGATCGAGCTGGCGCTCGGTCTGTATTTCACGGTCACCGTCATCTACGCGCTGACCAACGAGATCTACGGCACGCTGCCGTTTCTCATGCTGTTTCAGGTCGGCTTTCTCTACACGGGCCTCCTTTCTCTCGTTCAGCAGTACGCCGGCGACGACATGATGCTGAAGGCGCCTGAAATCGCGAAATGACGCCTGAGACGAAGGCCAAGGGAGGCCTCGAGGACGTCGTTGCCGCAACCTCGGCGATCTGTTATCTCGACGGCGACCGCGGCGTCCTCGCGTACTGCGGCTACGACATTCACGATCTCGCGAGCCGTGCAACCTTCGAGGAAGTCTGCTACCTGCTCTGGCACCGTCGGCTCCCGAACCGCGCGGAGCTCGGCGACGTCGCGTCGCAGCTGGCCGCGGCGCGCCCGCTGCCGGAACCGATCCTGCGCCTCATGCGCTCGCTGCCTTCGACCGACGGCATGGATGCGCTGCGGACGCTCGCCTCGGCCCTCGGCCACTACGATCGCGACGCCAGCGATCAGTCGCCGGCGGCGACCTACCGCAAGGCCGTGCGGCTTACCGCTCAGATCGGAAGTCTGGTGGCCACGTGGGGACGGCTGGCGTCGGGCGGCGGCCCGATGGATCCGGATCCCGCGCTCGGGCACGCGGCGAATTTCCTCTACATGCTTACCGGCCAGCGCCCGTCCGCCCTGGCGACGCGCGCGTTCGATATCGCGCTGGTTCTGCACGCCGACCACGAGCTGAACGCCTCGACGTTCGCCGGCCGCGTCGCCGCAGCCACGCTGAGCGACATTCACTCGGCCACGGTCGCCGCCATCGGGACGCTCAAGGGACCGCTGCATGGCGGCGCGAACGCCGACGTCATGCGCATGCTGCTCGAGATCGGCGACCAGGCCACGCCGGCCCGCGTCGAGGAATACATCAAGGCGAAGCTGGCGAAGAAAGAGAAGATTCCAGGCTTCGGCCACCGCGTCTACCGGACAGAGGATCCGCGCGCCACGCACCTGCGCCGCATGTCGCGCGAGCTGGGCGAGCGCGCCGGCAACACACGCTGGTTCGAGATCTCACAGCAGATCGAGGCGATCGTCAAAGCGGAAAAGAAGCTCAACGCGAACGTCGATTTCTACTCGGCATCGACGTACTACACGCTGGGCATTCCGATCGATCTCTTCACGCCGGTCTTCGCCGTCAGCCGCATCTCAGGCTGGACGGCGCACATCCTCGAGCAGTACACGAACAACCGCCTCATTCGCCCGCGCACGGACTACATCGGGCCGACCTATCCGCAGACGTTCGTGCCGATGGAAGAACGTTAAGAATTCAGAATACAGAATTCAGAAGACGGGTTTCAGTCGACAACTGCAGAGCGCTCGGCGACCCCTCGATCCAACCATGGGCCCCGCCGCGTCTGCGAGAAAATCTCGCCAGATCTGCGCGCCGCTCGTCGCTCTTGACGTCGCCCCCTTTGTCGCATTATCGCTGCTCAAGCCGTCCCATCAATCCCTCGAGGGTCGGCGTCCACGAACTCCGTTTTGCGCCTTGCGGTAGGGACGGTCCTGGTCGTGCTCGTGACTGCCAGATCGCTGGTCCCCCGGTTCGAGCCGGTGGTGGAGGCGGTCCAGGGGGAGATCGTCCTCAAGCCTCCTCTCGAGGCCGATTCCGGCAGCGGCAGCTTCAACTATCTCGACGCAGCGATCAACGACAACGAATTCGATGCACCACAATCGGCATTGTCGGTCAGCTGCGCAGAGACCTGTCTGACCGAGTTCGAAAACGTCGCCGTCTGGCAGGGGTTCCCCAACGGCGCCGAGCCGCTCCGGCTGGAAGTCAGTTGGAATGGCGTGGGTGGCATCCCGCCGCTGTGCAGGCGCAAGCATACTTCCTGCTGGAGTACGACATAGCGGATGGATGGGAAACAGGACTGGAAGATCTCTGGGTGAATAGTATCCCTGCCTGCAGCGCCGCCCATCCGGCTCGGTGCACGCCGAACGTATACGTGAAACGGTTTGTGGACCCCTTCGAGGGTGAAGAAGCGATTCAATTTGGCTTGTCTGTCAAATTCAAAAATGCAAGTGGGCGTGAGCATGACCTGACTGGGAGGGGGTTGCGTGGGTCGACGAAGATTCCTTACACGACGGAATCGCTGGACCGGGCGAGAGCATCAAAAATACATTTTCCAGGACATATTGTTGTCACTGATGGACCGAACGCACCCCCCACCGGCCGAAGGGCAGTTAATTGCGTCTCTCTGGATCACAGACGGCGAGTGCCGAACGTGGAATCCCGTCCGGTCTAATGTCATCGACACTGTGCGATTCATCGTGCGCTGACGAATTCTAGATTCTGCATTCTAGATTCCGGTTTACCGTCCAATCCCATACACATGCCCCAGCGTCCGGACGACGATGAGGCCGTCGGAAATCGCCGGCGTCGCCATGATCACTTCCTTCATCGCGTTGCTGCCGATCGGATCCAGCGTCGGCGTCGCGCGGACGACGTGAACGTCGCCATCCTCGCTGGCTAGGTAAAGCTTCCCGTCCGCGGCCACAGGTGACGCGGAAAACGCGCCGCCTTCGCCAACACGCCCGCGGCCCACGCGCTTTCCGGTCTTCGCATCGTAGACGCTGACGATCCCGTTGTTGTTGCACGTGAAGAAATATCCGCCGTAGAGGAGTGGCGTCGGGATGTACGTCCCCTCGCGCGTGTTACTCCAGGCGATGGCGTCGCTCGACTCACTGTCCGCGGGCAGCGAGATGTCGCCTGTGGCGCCGGTCTTCACGGCGTAGATCGGACGAACGGGCGGGTACCCGGCGGTGATGTACACGAGGCCATCGCCCGCGACCGGCGTCGCGACCGTCACCTCGGAGTTCGGCCCGAGCGTCCACAGCAGCTTTCCGGTCGACGGATCGTATCCGCGGATCTTGGTGCCGTTCGTGACGATCTCGTCGCGCGTGCCCGTCACAAGCGCCGGCGTGCCCCAGGTGGGAATTTCATCGCGCTCCGTCTTCCAGAGCTGCTTGCCGGTCGTCAGATCCCATGCGGCAAGGTACGAGCCCTTCTGGATGTCTGCCTGGACGATCACGGCGTTCTTGTAGATGACCGGCGAGCTCGAGTGCCCCCACTGGTAGGTCGGATCGAAGAACCAGCCGCTGTCGAGGATTCCGAGATCTGCGCGCCAGAGCTCCTTGCCGTCGAAGTCGTACGCGACGAGCAATCCCACGCTCCCGAACGCAGCGACGACGCGCTTGCCATCAGTGGCCGGTGTGGAGTTGGCCTGTGTCGACTTCGTGTGCCGCTTCACCTTCGGCGCACCGCTGAACGCGGTTCGATCCCACAGAATCTTTCCTGTCTTCTTGTCGAGGCTGTACACCCTGAACTGGTGCTCCGAGAGATCGTCGACCGGTTTGACATCTCCGTAGAGACCGGTGCGGAATGATGAGTCCCCCGCGGCGCTGACCGCCGTTGTGAGGAAAACACGGTCTCCCCAAATGATCGGGCTGGCCGTCGCTATTCCCGGGATTGCGGTTTTCCACTTCACGTTCTTGCCGCTCGCAACGTCCCATTCGGACACTACGCCCTGCCCGTCACCGTTGCCCGAAGCGAGCTCGCCTCGAAATGAAGGCCAGTTCCGTGGAGGAGTTCGCGCATACCCATGATCGGGGGATGGTGCGCTGCCAAGTGGCGTAGTCGTCGGTGGTGTCGTCGAGGCGGATGCCGCATCCGTGAGACGCGCGTACGACGAAACGCGACCCTGTTCGGTAACGGACACTGATTCCACCATTCCGCCGCGCCCGTTGAACGTGATAGTCAAACCATCCATTTCGCGGGCGCGAAATGTCGACTCGCCGGTTGCGGAGAACGTAATTGGCGGTTGACCAGGTACCTCGGCGACAAGCTGACTGTCCCGGATGCTGATGGTAGCGGTTACTCCGGCCGCCTCGTTCCGGTATCGACCGACGTATCGCTGCAGGAGTGCCGGGTCGAGCTTGACTTCCGGTTCGGCGTCCGCCGGCAGCGCGTCGAGCGCGGCCTTGATGGGCACGGCGAGCTCGGTCCGCTTCTCGCGCTCGGCGGTTGCCAGCGCCGACTGCAGCGCGCGCCGATCGAGGTCGCTCGATGCGAGCGCCGCTTTGACGAGCCGGGAGTTGTTGGACCGGACGCCCGACATCAATACTTGATCCGCCCCTTTCGATTGCTTTTCGAGGAGGAAGATCGCGACCGCGGCATGGTCGTTCGCGAGCGCCCAGTTGATGGGCCTCGTGCGGTAGAACGTGTCCTGAATGTTGATGTCGGCGCCGCGTGCGACCAGCAGCCTGACGACGTCGAGGTGCCCCTTGTCGGCCGCGAAGAACAGCGCCGTGGCGCCGTAGCGCCCCTTCGCGTTGACGTCAACACCTTTGTCGAGCAACGCTGCGACCTGTGCCGCGTCTCCGCTTCGCGCCGCGTTCGCCAGCGCCTCGCTTTGGGCGTCAGCCTGAATGGGAGCGGGCGCCTGTGCCGACAGCAACCACGACAGTACCAGCACAATCATGGGGCGTAGTATACGATTCCACATGCTCCGCCGCGTCGCTCTCGTCGTCATCGCGTTCATCCCGGTGATCATCTTCGGGCTCGTGGCGTCGCCGCGCGCGCGTCACGACCAGCCCGTACCCGCGTCGCCACTCGAGTCCCATGTGGACGCGATCGTGTCGGCTGCAATGAAAGAGCAGTCGATTTCTGGCGTTTCGGTCGCCGTCGCGCGGCGCGGGCGAACGGCGGTCTCAAAGGGGTACGGGCTCGCAAGCGTCGAGCTCGACGCGCCGGCCTCGGCGGCGACCGTGTATCGGATCGGTTCGATCACGAAGCAGTTCACCGCGGCGGCGATCATGCGGCTCGTCGACTCGGGGAAGATGACGCTCGACGATCCGATCGAGAAGTTCCTGCCGGAATTTCCGGTCGGGGACCGCCGGATCACCATCCGTCATCTGCTGACCCACACGTCCGGCATCAAGAGCTACACGGGTCTCGGTCCGAAGTTCTGGGACGTCAGCCGGCTCGACTATCAGCACGACCAGCTGCTGGCGCTCTTCAAGGACGAGCCGCCGGACTTTCAGCCGGGCGAGAAATTCCTCTACAACAACTCGGGCTACTACCTGCTCGGCATGATCGTCGAGAAGGTCACCGGCGAGACCTACGCGGCCCACATGCAGAAGACGATGTTCGGTCCCCTGGGGCTGACCTCGACGCTCTACTGCGACATCGCCCCCATCATCAAGCACCGCGCGTCCGGCTACGAAGTCCGCGGCGGCCAGGTCGTGAACGCATCGCCGCTCAGCATGAATGCGCCGTTCTCCGCGGGCGCGCTCTGCTCGACCGTCACGGATCTCGTCACCTGGACCGACGCGCTGATGGGCGGCAAGGTCGTGAGCGCCGCGTCGCTCGACGCGATGCGGACACCCGCGACGCTCAACGACGGCAAGCCGACGACGTATGGATTCGGCCTCGGGGTCGTCGAGCGCGACGGCCAGAAGGTCGTCTCGCACGGCGGCGGCATCAACGGCTTCACGTCGTTCCTGAGCTATGTGCCCGAGAGCGGAAACACGGTTGCCGTGCTCACGAACAGCGGCGGCGCCAAGCCGGGCGAGATCGTCAACCAGGTACTGAAAGCGGTTCGCTCGACCGGCACGGAGTTCTGAACGGCTTAGTCGGCCCGCAACACAGCCGCGGGATCGACCTTCGTCGCGCGCCTGGCCGGGATGTAACACGCCAGCCCTGAAACGGCCGTCAGAAGCCCGATCACGGCGCCGAACGTGAGCGGATCGGTCGGCGTCACGCCGAAGAGCAGCGTCTGCATCAAGCGGGTGAGCCCCGCGGCACTGGTGATCCCGATCGCGAGGCCGAGCACGGCCTGCCGCATTCCATGCTTCAACATCAGTGCGCGCAGCCCGGCCGGCTCGGCGCCGAGCGCCATGCGAATCCCCATTTCCCGCTGTCGCTCCATCACGGTGTACGACAGCACCCCGTAAACACCGACCGCCGCCATTATCAGGGCCAGTCCTCCAAACGCCGCGAGAAGAAACATTGACATTCTGGTGGGGGCGACCGACTCTGAAAGAACCTGCTCCATCGTGCGCACGTTGTAGACGGGAAGCGTCGGATCCATCCGCCGTATCTGCTCACGCGCGCTGCGCGCGACCGCCTCCGGCTGGAGCTTCGTTCGCAGCATGACCGCGAACCCGTTCCAGAACGGCATCACGCGGTGTGGAACGTAGATCATTCCCGGCGGGTCCGAGTCGAGGCCGAGCTGGCGGACGTCGCCGACCACGCCGACGATCGTGCCGCGCGGGAAGAGCGTGTTGTCGGGGATTGCACCCAGGATCACCTCGCGGCCGATCGGGTCCTGGTTCGGCCAGTAGCGGTTCGCCAGCGTTCGATCGATCACGACCGCCTGTATCGAGGCAAGCGAGTCCCGTTCCGACAGGAACCTTCCCCGGATCAGCGGAATGCCCACGAGGGTGAAGTAGTTCGGACTGATGACGCGATACGGAACGCCGTCAGGCTGACGGCCGGGCGGCGTCGGACGGCCGACGATATTGAACCAGGCGCCGATGCCGCGGCCGTCGACGGGGAGCGTGTTGACGATCGCGGCCCCGCTGACACCTGGCAGACGACCGAGCCGATCGACGACGTCTTCGAAGAACCGGACACGCTCAGGCGGCTTGTAGCGTTGTGGGACCTGCAGACGGAACGTCAGGATTCCGTCCCCGCGGATGCCCGGATCCACGCGCTGCAGCAGCGCGAAGCTTCTTACGAGCAGCCCCGCACCGATCAGAAGGACGACGGCGATGGCAATCTCGGCAACGACGAGCGCTGCACGCGCGCGTCCGCGGCCGCTGACTCCGCGTCCGGTACGGAGCAGGGTGCCTGGACGCTCCCGCGCCAGCTGAAAGGCTGGCGCGGCGCCGAACCCCAGCCCCACGACGAGCACCGTCGCGAGCGCAACCGCCAGCACGATGCGGTCGATCCGAATCTCTTCGAGAACGCTGACATCGGACGGCAGGTTGGCAATCAGCACCTGCAGCAGCGCCCAGCCGAGCGCGATCCCGGCGATGCCGCCGAGGAGGCTGAGGACCGCGCTCTCTGTCAAGAGCTGACGGACGATCCGACGCTGCGCGCCGCCAATAGCCAGCCGGACTGCAATCTCGCGCGCCCGGCCGGTCGCGCGCGCCAGGAGCAGGTTGGCGAGATTCGCGCAGGCTATCAGCAGAACAGCCGCGACCGCGCCGAGCAGGACTAGAAGCCTCGTGCGCACGCCGGAGACGAACGACTCGCGCAGCCGCGTCATCCGTACGTCGGGATCAGTGGATGCCACCGACCGCCGGGTCGCAGCCATGATCGAATTGAGCTCTTCGGTGGCCTGCCGCTCGGTGACGCCCGGCTTCAGGCGGCCGACGCCGAGCAGGAAGTACTCGGTCCTCGACAGTCGCATGTCCGGCTCGAACTGAGCGGGCCGCCAGAAGACGGAGTCGCCATCGGGAAACCGGAAACTGGCGGGCATCACGCCGACGACGGCGTGATCGCGATCGTTGAGCCTGATTGATTGACCGACGGCCGCCTCGGGACGTCCGAACAGGCGGGTCGCGAAGGCATCTGACAACACGACGACCGGATCGCGCGCCGATCGGTCGTCCGACGCCGTGAAGATACGACCGTGGGCTGCGGGAACGCCGAGCACTTCGAGAATGCTGCCGGCGCTCGTGACGCCCGAGACTCGCTCAGGCTCCCGGCGGCCGCTCATCGTCTGTTGCCCGGTCACGAAGCCGGCCAGCGGCTCGAAGGCCCGCGCGCGGTCGCGCCACTCGTAAAACACGTACGGCGAAGTCGAGTCGATCGAATCGTCATCGGAGTCCGCCCCGCCGACGACGACGAGGCGATTCGCGTCGGCGTATGGCAGGGGCCGCAGCAGGACCGCGTAGACGACGCTGAAAATCGCGGTGTTGCCGCCAATGCCGAGGGCCAGAGTGAGTATCGCGACGGCGGTGAACCCCGGGGCCCGACGGAGCAGCCGCAGCGCGAAACGAACGTCCTGAACGAACGTTGCAAGCATGGAATCTGACTCCTGGGCGGGCGTGGTGGGTGTGGGACGAGACCTCAGCCTCGTCTCGATCACCAGGTCCCTTAACTCCGCGGCGAAATGGGCAACCGCCCCCGGCAGGCCATGCGAGCGCCGCGCATCGGCCACGAGATCCTCGAAGGTCGCGATCATAGCGAGGCGATCGCGGACGCAAGAGTCGCCGGGAAGCATCAGATGAAGCGCGATCGAGTACAAGCGCGAGAGGAGCCGATTCATCAGCTCTTCCTCGCCGGGGACGGCAGCAGCCTGGGCAGCAGGTGCTTGTCGCGCGCCATCGCGGTCAGCCGGTCCAGCCGCGCAGCCTCGAGGCGTGCCACTTCGCGGCCGAGCTTCCTGAGCCGGTAGTAGCGCCGGCGCGGGTCGGTGTCGCCGTCCGGCGCATCGACTTCCTCGAGGAGGCCCGCGTCGAGGAGGCGTCGCAACGCCGCGTAAAGTGTGCTCGCGGTCAAGCTGACCTCGTCGCCAGTCCGCTCACGGATGTCGGCGATGATCGCGTAGCCGTGCAGGTCGCGGTCGATGAGCGAGAGGAGGATCTGGAAGACCGGCGCGGTCAGCGGCAGGTGGTCGCGCGGGTCACTATACCGCGTCACGGCATAGTTAGACGGAGCGAACCGCGCCTGGGTTGCGCTTACGTATTCCGAAAAAATGGGGTCTGACCCCATAATGGTATCTCTTGGATCCCCGGCTCATTCGCAATTTCTCGGTCATTGCCCACATCGATCACGGCAAATCGACGCTCGCCGATCGATTTCTCGAGCTGACGGGCGCGCTCCAGGCTCGGGAGATGGAGGCGCAGGTCCTCGACTCCATGGACCTCGAGCGCGAGCGCGGCATCACGATCAAGGCGCACGCGGTCCGACTGACGTACGTGGCGCTCGACGGGCAGACCTACATCCTCAACCTGATCGACACGCCCGGCCACGTCGACTTCTCCTACGAGGTCACGCGATCGCTGGCGGCGAGCGAAGGGGCGATCCTCCTCGTCGACGCGTCGCAGGGCGTCGAGGCGCAGACGCTGGCGAACGCGTATCTCGCGGTCGAGAACAATCTCGAGATCGTGCCGGTAATCAACAAGATCGACCTGCCGGGCGCGCAGCCGGACGAGACCAGGCGTCAGATCGAGGAGATCATCGGGCTCGACGCGTCAGGGGCCATTCTGGCGAGCGCGAAGGAAGGGATCGGCACTCGCGACATCCTGGAAGCGGTCGTGTCGCGCCTGCCGGCGCCCAAGGGCGATCCCGACGCACCGCTCAAGGCCCTTATCTTCGACTCGTGGTACGACGCGTACCGCGGCGTCGTGATCCTGACGCGAGTCATCGACGGAGTCATCCGCCCTTCTCTCAAGATTCGCCTGATGGCGGCGGGGCAGGACTTCGAGATCGAGCAAGTCGGCGTGTTCTCGCCCAAGTCGACGCCCGTCGAGGAGCTCGGCGTCGGCGAAGTCGGCTTCATTGTCGCGAACATCAAGACGGTCAGCGACGCCAAGATCGGCGACACGATTACCGAGACGGCGCGCCCCACGGCCGAGCCGTTTCCCGGCTTCAAGGTGATGAAGCCGATGGTGTTCGCCGGGCTGTACCCCGTTGAAGGCCACCAGTATCCGGAGCTCCGCGAGGCGCTCGAGAAGCTTCGGTTGAACGACGCGTCGTTCTTCTTCGAGCCGGAGACGTCCGCCGCGCTCGGGTTCGGCTTCCGGTGCGGGTTCCTCGGCCTGCTGCACATGGAAATCGTGCAGGAGCGGCTCGAGCGCGAGTACGACATGGATCTCGTGACCACGGCGCCGGGCGTTCTCTACCGGGTCACGACGACGGATGGGGACGTGATCGAGATCGACAGCCCGGCCAAGCTGCCGGATTCGTCGCGGGTGCAGAAGGTGGAGGAGCCGATCATCACGGCGATGATCCTGACGCCGTCCGAGTTCGTGGGGCCGATCCTGCAGCTCTGTCAGGAGAAGCGCGGCGTTCAAAAGACTCTCGAATATCTGTCGTCGGACCGCGTGCTCGTGAGCTACGAGATGCCGTTCAACGAGGTCGTGCTCGACTTCTACGATCGGTTGAAGACCCTGTCGCGCGGGTATGCCTCGCTGGATTACCATGTAACTGGTTTCTGGGAATCGCCGCTCGTCAAGCTCGACATCCTCGTCAACGGCGAGCCGGTCGATGCGCTGTCGGTGATCGTCCACCGCGACAACTCGTACGCGCGCGGCCGCGCGCTGGCCTCGAAGATGCGCGAGCTCATCCCGCGGCAGATGTTCGAAGTCGCGATCCAGGCGGCGATCGGCAGCCGGATCATCGCGCGGGAATCGGTCAAGGCGCTCCGCAAGAACGTGCTCGCGAAGTGCTACGGCGGCGACATCTCCCGCAAACGCAAGCTGCTCGAGAAGCAGAAGGAAGGCAAGAAGCGGATGAAGCGAGTCGGCCGCGTCGAGATCCCGCAGGAGGCGTTTCTCGCGGTGCTGAAAGTAGGACAAGAATGACGCCGCGACTTACGCCCAGGCGCCGCGAGTCAGCGCGCCGAGCGTAGGCGAGGCGTGGCCGGCGCTGGGGGTGGAGCCCCGGCGCAGACGAACAAAGATGGCAGAATTCAAGAAATCCACGCTACGCGAGTACTTCGAATCGATCGTCATCGCGGTCATCCTCGCGCTCTTCGTCCGCACGTGGGTTGTGCAGGCGTTCAAGATCCCGACCGGGTCGATGGAGAACAACCTGCTCATCGGCGATCACTTGCTCGTCAACAAGTTCGTGGTCGCGCCGGCCGGGGCCGAGCGCATGGTGCTGCCGATCGGCGACATCAGGCGCGGCGACATCGTCGTCTTCAAGTACCCGGAGGATCCAGAGCGCGACTTCATCAAGCGCGTCATCGGGCTGCCGGGCGAGACGCTCGAGGTACGCGACAAGAAAGTCTTCATCGACGGCAAGCCGATCGAGGAGCCGTACGTGCACTACCTGCAGGCGGCGGGCGGCGCGACCGAGATCACGTCGTTCGACGTGCGGGATCGCTACGGTCCCGTGACGATTCCGGCCGGCCATTACTTCGCGATGGGCGACAACCGCGACAACTCGCAGGACAGCCGGTACTGGGGCTTCCTGCCGCGGTCATATATCAAGGGCAAGGCGCTGATCATCTACTGGTCGTACGACGCGGGACCGGAGTTCGTGCGCTCGGCGGAGGCGGGTACCGAAGGACCGGGGGAGTCGTTCTCGCGCGTTGTCTCCGTGGCAACGCACTTCTTTACGCGGACTCGCTGGGAGCGGATGCTCAAGCAGATCCGCTGACGGAGCGTCGCGGATGATCAAGCGGCTGATCAAGCTCGCGATTGTCCTCGCGATCGCGCACGCAGCCTATCGCGCGATTCCCGTGTACATCCGTTACGTCCAGTTCAGGGACGCGCTCACCGAAGTGGCGCGCTTCTCGGGCGGGCAGAGCGAGGAGCAGGTCCGCGGCCGCGTCGCCCAGGTCGTCATCGACTCCAGGGTGCCGATCGATCCCGACACGATCGCGATCGGCCACGAACCGAACAAGACCGCGATCCAGGCGTCGTACGTCGAGCCGGTCGAGCTCCTCCCCACGTACGTCTATCCGTGGAGGTTCGAGGTGGATCTCGACGTCATCCATGTGCGGCCGACGAGCGTGGACCAGATTCGATAATTGTCGCTATCCGCCCAACGCGGCGCGTGCGGCGGCCGTATCCGCGCCGATGGCCTCCCACAGCCTTTTCGCCTCCCCGCCCAGTGCCTCTGCCGACGCCTTGTCAGTAAGCCCGGACAGATTAATGGCGACATTCTCGTAGGCGCCCGCGGCCGCGGCGTCGAGGAGCGCCGCCGCCACCTTCACATCACTCGCCGCGGACGCATTCCCGTGACGCGCAACGACCACCGCGGCGCGCGCGGCGACGTGCGCGGCGCTCAGCATCGCCGTCGGCGTATCTATGGCGCCCAGAGTTTCCTGCTGAATCGCATCCCGGCGGGCGGCTTTCTCGGCGTCCGTTGACTTGGGCAGACGGAACGCCGAGACGACACGGTCGTACGCATCCGCGTCGCGATCGATCAGCGCGGCGAGCTCCGCGGCGGCGGGCCGCAGCGCATCGATCGCGCTCGCAAGCGCGGCGCGATCCGCGTCCGAGCCATTGCGCGTCTTCGGCAGCGACGCGACCATGACGAGGAGTGATGCGCCGACGGCACCGGCGAGCGCCGACGCCGACCCGCCGCCGGGCGTGGGCTCGCGCGAAGCGAACGCCGCGAGGAGGTCAGAGACGGATGAGGACAGAAAGGTGTTAGGCATTAGGCATGAGGCATTAGGCATTGGGCATTAGCCGTTACGCCGTGAGCGCCCAGACACGACCCGGCCGCGTTTGACGACCAGCCTGATCGCCGGCGCGCCGATGCGAATCAGGTTGATCGCGTCGCCGTCGACGAGCACCGCGTCCATCAGCTTGCCAGGTTCGAGGCTGCCCACCGATTCGTGGCGATCGATCGCGTACGCAGCGTTCAGCGTCGCGCCGACGAGCGCTTCCTCGAACGTGAGCGACATGCCGAAGCAGGCGAGCGCCATCGCGAACGGCATCGACGGCGAGAAGCCGCCGCCTGGATTCACGTCCGTCGCGAGCGCGAGCGGCACGCCGGTGTCGATGAACGCGCGCGCCGGCGCAAAACGTCCGAGCTTCAGGTAGAACGCCGCGCAGGGCAGGAGCGTGGCGACGACATCGGCCCGCGCCATGGCTTTCATGGCTGCCGGCGGCGTGTGAACGAGATGATCGGCAGATCTCGCACCGACACCTGCCGCAACCTCCGAGCCGCCGCTCGCGCCGAGCTCGTCCGCGTGGATCCGCAGCTTGAGCCCCGCGCGGCGGCCCGCCTCGAGAATCGCGCGCGACTCGTCCGGAGTGAACACACCCTCTTCGCAGAAGACGTCGCACCACGCCGCGAGCCTGGCCGACGCCACTGCCGGAATCATGTTGTCGATCACGAGCCGGACGTACTCCGCACGCCGGCCTCGATACTCCGGCGGGACCTCGTGCGCGCCCAGAAATGTCGGGACGAGATCGACGGGATGGCTGCGATCCAGGGCACGGATCGCGCGCAGCATCCGCATTTCGCCCTCCGTCTCCAGCGCGTACCCGCTCTTTGCCTCGGCCGTCGTTGTCCCGCAGGCGAGCATCTCGTCGAGACGCGTTCGAGTCTCATGGACGAGAACGGCCTCCGAGGCTTTCCGGGTGGCCGCGACGGTCGACAGAATTCCGCCCCCCTCGTCCGCGATCTCGCGATAGGTGGCGCCAGCCAGCCGACGCGTCAGCTCCGACCGCCGATCGCCCGCGTACACGACGTGCGTGTGGGGATCGACGAAGCCGGGCACGAGCGTGCCGCCGCGGCCGTCGATCCGAATCGTCCTAGCCGCCTTGGATGCTGTTTTCGGGCGATCCGAGGACGGGCCCGCGTAGGTGATTCGTCCTGCTCGGGAGACGACCACGGCGTCCGGGATCGATTGGAGCTCGCGTTGACGCCCGCCGGCGCGCGGCGCGGGGCCAACGGGCGTCAGCAGCCGGATGTTTCGGATGATGAGGTCGGACGCCAATCGCCTTCATCTTACGTTGAGGCGGCGCCGGACGTCGTCCGCCGACAGGCTGCGGATGGCCACGCGCTTTTCGCGCGATCGGAGGCCGCTGACGATCGCCAGTGCGCTCCGGGAAACGCCCAGGGCTTCGGAGAGCAGGAGGAGAAGTGCGTCGTTGGCGGCTCCATCCAACGGCGCGGCCGAGAGTCGCGCGAGGAGGGCGCCCGCACGCAGGCCGTCGAGCGACGTCCGCTTTGCGCGGGGAATTACCCGGACCGGAAGGATCGCCCCGTCGGGCGTGTCGATGACGTCGAGCAAGGAGAAGGCCGCGGATTACTGTCCGCCGCCAGCCTTCCATTCCTCGAAGCTGGCCGCGGGCGGCGTCTGCGGCTGCTGCGGCTCCGCCTGCCGTGGCCGGTGCAGCAGCACTTTCTCCTGGTCGTCCTTGTCCTGATCCCGGATGAACTCGAGCGCGTGATAAAGCGCCTGGATCGAAGCCTCGAGCGAGCCTTCCACCGATCGGCGCCGAAGGCGGAGCTCGTTGATGCCGCGCTCGATCTCCTCGAGCCGCGACTGCGCCTTCTGGATGACGAGGTCCGCGCGCCCCTCCGCTTCGCGGATCGTGATCCGCGCTTCGTGTTGAGCGGCATCCTTGATGTCGTCGGACAGCTTCTGCGCCGTGAGCAGCGTATTGCGAAGATTGGCCTCGCGCTCGCGGTGCTCCGTCAGAAGCGCCTCCATGCGCATCAGGTCCGAGCGCAGGCGATCGATCTCGCGCAGCGCCTGCTCGTAGTCGTCAGCCGCTTCGGTGAGAAACGCGACGACCTCCGTTCGATCGAAGCCGCGCATCACCGTCTTGAAGTGGTGCTGACGCATGTCGAGCGGCGTGATGCGGATCAGCCGCTCCGGTGGCGTGGAGCCGGCCGCAGGATTCTTGGGATCAAACATGTGTCGCTCTCCGTCCGAATATCGCCGTACCAACCCTAACCATTGTCGCCCCTTCCTGGATCGCGACCTCGAAGTCGTGGCTCATCCCCATCGACAGCTCCGCGAGCGCGCTCGCGTCGGCGCCACCCGCCACGAGCTCGTCCCGGAAATCGCGCAGCCGCGCGAAGTAGGGTCGAACCCGCTCGGGATCCTCGAGCCACGGCGGCAGCAGCATCAGTCCCTTCAGCCGGACCGCCCGGCAGGCGAGGGCGGCATCGACGATCCTGCGCGCCTCGTCCGGCGGCGCGCCGTGTTTGGTCGCCTCGCGGGCCAGGTCGACCTGAACCAGAATCTCCGGCCGCGTGCCCAGCTGCACCGCCCCGTCGTCCAGCCGCCGGACGAGGTCGAGGCTGTCCACCGACTGGATCACGGCGAACGCCCCAGCCGCCCGGCGGGCCTTGTTCGACTGGAGGTGGCCGATGAGATGCCACCTTAATCCAAGTTCGGTCGAAGCGTCGATTTTCTGCAGCCCGTCCTGGACGCGGTTCTCCCCGAACTCCGTCTGGCCCGCCTCGGCTGCGGCCCGGACGTGTTCGATGCTGAACGTTTTCGAGACCGCGAGGAGCCGGACGGCGTCGGGGTTGCGGCCGGCCGCCCGCGCTGCCTGCTCGAGGCGGGCGCGGACGGCGGCCAGGTTCTGCCGGATCGTGTCTACTTCTTGTATGCCTTCAGCGCGTCGAAGTTCGACTGCGCCTCCTTGGCGTTCGGGCCGCTGGGCGCGAGCTTGAGGTAGGTCTCGAACTCCGTCGCGGCCTCGCCGAGCTGACCGAGGTTGATGAGCACCTTCCCGAGCATGAAATGCGATTCCGCATGGTTCGGGTTGGCCTTGATCGCGGCCCCGAACTGGTCCTTCGCTTCGGCGAACTTGTTCGCGTTCCACTGGATGACGCCGCGGTTGTAGGCGGCATCGGCGCTCCCGCCGCCGGCCGCACCGGCGGCGCCGCCCGACGCGGCTTCCGCCTTTTCCTGCTGCGCGGCGGCCGCTTCCGCTTCGGCGAACTTACGCTGGGCGTTATAGACGTTCACGAGGCCGCCGTAGCCGCCGGCGAAATTCGGATCGATCGTGGTCGCCTGCTTGTAGGCAGCTTCGGCCTTGTCGTACTCCTTGGCCTTGAGATGGATCGCGCCGATGTTGCCGTAGCAGGCGGCGCACTTCGGCGCCAGGGCGATGATCTCATTGAACTTCGCGATCGCCTCCGCATCCTTCCCTGCGTTGCTGAGCGCCACCCCGTCGTCGAACGCCTTCCGGATCTCGGCTTCCTTCTTGGCAGCCTCTTCCTTCGACATCCCGCCGCCCGGACCGCTTCCAACGCCAGGCGCGAGCACGAAGTTGACGTTCTGCGGATCGCCGAGCCGGACGCGGATCTCGAAGCTCTGTGTGAGCTTGTCTTTTTCCGCCGTCACCTTGTACTGGCCGGGCGCGAGGCCGATCTGGAAGAACTCGCCCTTCTTGTTCGACTTCGTTTCGTGGCGCCGTGTGGCGGACTCCGCCGATTGAATCGTGATCGTGGCCCCTTCGACGGGTTGCCCCTGGGCGTCGACGACCTTGCCCTTCACCGAGCCGCTCTGCGCGGCCGCGGGAGCTGGAACGAGCGCGAGGGCAACCGCGGCCGCAGCGGCAACGAGGGCGCGGCCGATATGCGCGCGAGTCATGGCTCGAGCCTCCACAAAGAAATGATGGTGCGCGGGCCTTCAGGCCCTTGTACTTGTAGCGCAGCCCTTTAGGGCTGCCGTACAGCAGAAGTTTACACGATCCGTGATCAGGACAGGAACCGCGCGATGTCCTCGATGTCGTGCGTCAACGGCGCGGCAGGCAGCGCGTCCAAAAACCGCCGACCGTACGCCATCGTCCGCAGCCGCGGGTCGAGGACGGCCAGCACGCCGCGGTCGCGGCGATGCCGAATCAGCCGGCCGAGGCCCTGCTTCAGAGTCAGGATCGCGAGCGGCACCTGGTACTCGCTGAAAGGCTCGCCGCCGGACGCGCGAATCGCCTCGACGCGGGCCGCCATTATCGGATCGCCGGGCGACGCGAACGGCAGCTTGTCGATGATCACGCAGCTCAGCGCTTCGCCGACGACGTCCACGCCCTGCCAGAAGCTGGAGGTTGCGAGCAAGACGGCGTTCGGCGTCGTTCGAAAGGCGTTCAGGAGCGCCGAGCGGGGCGCCGTCCCCTGCACGAGCAACGGGTATTCGAGCGACCGCTCGAGCAGCCGCTGCACCTGCCGCAGCGTGGCGTAGCTCGTGAACAGCGCGAACGCACGTCCGCGGGTGCGTCGGAGGATCTCGAGGATCTCCCGGCCGGCCGCTTCCGAGAACGCCGGCGACCGCGGATCCGGCATGCGCCGCGGCAGATAGAGAATCGCCTGACTGCCGAAATCGAACTCCGACGGGAGCTGCAGCTCGCTCGCCTGGCGGAGGCCCAGACGGCCGCGCACGTAACCGAAGCCGCCGTCGACGGCCAGCGTCGCCGACGTCAGGACGGTCGCGTGCATGCGGTCCATCAACATCTCGCGGATGACCGCCGACACATCGATCGGCGCGGCGCGAAGGAACACGCCGCGCCCTCGGGTCTCGAGGAAGAACACGAAAGCGGGATCATCGGCGCGCAGCAGGCGCGACAGGTCCTCGCGCAGCTCCCCGGCGCGGCGCCCGACGGCCAGAAGCTCCTCCGGCGCCTCTTTCAAGAGTGCCACTCCGCCCTGCAGCGTCTCGAGTGCTTCGACGAGGTCGCGCCCTTCTTCGGCAATCCGCTGGAGGAACGACGGCGTGAGCCTCGTGCGCTCGTCCTGTGGCCCTGACGCGCCCGACTGGCTCCGCAACATGAACCGCGAGGTGTCGATCGCCGCGAAGAACATCGCGCTCCGCTCTTTGAGCCGATGAACGTCGTCTCTGAGCTCCCGGACGCGAGTCTTGTCGATCTCGGGACTGTGTCGCATCGCCAGCGCCCGCTCTGCATCTCGACTGAGCTCGTCGACGCGGTAGTTGCTCACCGCGATGCCGAAGTACTGCGTGGCGATCTCTTCGAGCTGATGCGCCTCGTCTACGATCGCGACGTGGCAGTCCGGGATCACCTCGCCAAACGTGCTCTGCCGCACTGCCGCGTCCGCGCAGAGCAGGTGGTGATTGACGATGACGATGTCGGCTTCGGCCGCCTGCTGACGGAGACGCGTGACGTAGCACTCCTGGTAGCGCGGGCAGCCGGACCCGAGGCAGTGATCGCTCGTTGCCGCCACGTCGCTCCAGAACGACAGATCCTCGGGCAGGCTCTCGAGCTCGGCACGGTCGCCGGTGTCGGTCGTGCGGGCCCACTGCTCGAGGGCCGACAGGTGCCCGCGCTCCTCGATCATCCGAAACGTCGGATTCGCGCGGAACTCGTCGAAGCGGTGCAGGCACAGATAGTTTCCGCGCCCCTTCATGCAGACCGCCTTGAACGAGGCGAAGCGCGGCCCGAGCGCCGATCGCAGGACGGGCAAATCCTTGAAAAAAATCTGTTCCTGGAGGTTCTTGGTCCCCGTGGAGACGAGGACGCGGCGGCCGCTCAGGATCGCGGGAATGAGATAGGCGAGCGTCTTGCCGGTGCCGGTTCCGGCCTCCGCAACCAGCGTTCCGCCTTCGGCGATGATCCCGGCGACGGCGGCGGCCATCTTGCGCTGCGAGGCTCGGGGCTCGAAATCATCGAGCGCGGCCGCGAGGGCGCCGTCCTCGGCGAAAACGGCGTCGGCCGCGGCTGCCACCGCGAGCCGTGACGCTCCGCCCGTCATTCCGGATAGAGCGGGAACGTCCGGCACAGCGCTTCGACCTCCGCGCGCACGGCGCCCGCGACCCGGTCGTCGTCCGGCGATGCCAGAACGCGCGCGATGAAGCCGGCGATCTGGTCCATCTCGGGCTCTCGCATGCCGCGCGTGGTGACCGCGGGCGTGCCGATCCGGATGCCGCTCGCGACCATCGGTGGGTTCTGATCGAACGGGATCGCGTTCTTGTTGACCGTGATTCCAGCCTTCCCGAGCGCCGCTTCGGCGACCTTTCCGGTCAGCCCCTTCGAAAAGACGTCCACGAGCATCAGGTGGTTGTCCGTGCCGCCGCTCACGAGGCGGAAGCCTTCGCTCGACAGAGCGGCGGCGAGACGCACGGCGTTGGCGACAATCTGCCGCTGGTACTCGACGAACGCCGGTTCCATCGCTTCCTTGAGGCACACCGCCTTCGCGGCGATGACGTGCATGAGCGGACCGCCCTGGACGCCCGGGAACATGACTTTGTCGAGATCTTTCGCGTACTTCTCGCGCGCCAGCACGAGGCCGCCGCGCGGCCCGCGCAGCGTCTTGTGCGTCGTCGTGGTGACGAGATCCGAGTGCGGAACGGGGCTCGGGTGCACGCCGGCCGCGACCAGTCCCGCAATGTGCGCCATGTCGGTGACGACGGGGGCGCCGACTTCGTCGCCGATCGCGCGTATTGCGGCGAAGTCGATGACGCGCGGGTAGGCGCTGGCGCCGACCATGATCATCTTCGGCTTGTGCTGCCGCGCCAGCTGCGCCATCTCCTCGTAGTCGATCCGCTCGTCGTCTTTCCGCACGCCGTACGGGACGATCGTGTAAAGCTTGCCGGAGAAGTTCAGCGGGTGGCCGTGCGTCAGGTGGCCGCCGTGCGCGAGGTTCATGCCGAGAACCGTGTCGCCCGGCTTCAGCAGCGTGAAGTACACCGCCATGTTCGCCTGTGCGCCGGAGTGCGGCTGGACGTTGGCATGGTCGGCGCCAAAGAGTTTCTTCGCACGGGCAATGGCGAGCGACTCGGCGACGTCGACGAACTCGCAGCCGCCGTAATACCGGCGCCCGGGGTAACCCTCGGCGTACTTGTTCGTCATGACCGAGCCGGCCGCCTCGAGGACCGCGCGGCTCACGAAGTTCTCGGACGCGATCAGCTCGAGCCCGCTGTTCTGGCGATGGAGCTCGTCGCGAATCGCCTGAGCGATCTCTGCGTCCGCGTCCTTGAGGGCCCTCGTTCGTGTCGAGAGAGCGGTATCGGTGGGCATGGTTTCGCCTAAGCTCGCCCCGCTTCGAGATCGGCGATCTGGGCGAGCCTGCGCTCGTGGCGGCCCCCTTCGAACCCGGTCTCGAGCCAGAGCGTGAGAATCTCGTCGGCCAGGCCGGGCGCGACGATGCGCCCGCCGATCGCGAGCACGTTGGCATCGTTGTGGAGCCGGGAGAGGCGCGCCGTGTAGAGATCGTTGCAGAGCGCGGCGCGCACCCCGGCGATCTTGTTCGCGGCGATCTGCTCCCCCTGGCCGCTGCCGCCGAGCACGATCCCGCGGTCGGCGCGTCCCGCCGCGACGGCGCGTCCGATTGCCGCACAGATCGGCGGATAGTCCACCGGCGTCTCGGAATGCGTGCCGTGATCCTCGACCTCGTGACCGAGGCGCGCCAGCGTGGACTTGAGGTGCTCCTTCAGCGCGAAGCCTGCATGGTCCGCGCCGATGGCGATGCGCATCGCGGGGATTGTACTATGCTCACGCTGCCGTGGCGTCCGCTTTGGCCGGACCATACATGGATCCTGCAGTCACCATCACCCATCGTGGCGAGGAACGCATCCGCGCAGGACATCCCTGGGTGTACCGCCGTGACGTCGCCGAGGCTCGCGCCGAGCCTGGTGATACGGTACGCGTGCTCGGAGCGCGCGGCCGCCCTCTCGGGTACGCGCTGTTCAGTAGTCAATCGGAGATTGCGATCAGGCTGCTCACTCGTGACGTCGACGCCGAACGGCCCGGCCTCGACTGGTGGCGCGCACGCCTGGCCTCCGCGATGGCGTATCGCGCCGAGCTCGGCATCGATGCCACCGCCTACCGCGTCATCCATGGCGAGGCTGACGGCCTGCCGTCGCTCGTCGTGGATCGTTACGGCGATTACCTGGTTGTCCAGACGCTGTCGCAGGGCATCGACCGTCTCCGCCCGCAGATCGTCACGCTGCTTCAGGATCTGCTGCAGCCGGTCGGTATCCTCGCGCGGAATGATCCACGGGTTCGGGAGCTCGAAGGCCTGGATCGGAAAGTGGAACTGCTGCAAGGCGAGGTGCCCGAGCGCGTCACGGTTCGAGAGGGGAGCGTCGAGCACGAAGTCGATCTGTGGCGAGGGCAGAAGACGGGACTGTTTCTCGATCAGCGCGAGAACCGGCAGGCCGCCGCCGGCTACACGAGAGGCCGCGCGCTCGACTGCTTCAGCTACCATGGCGGCTTCGCGATGGCGCTCGCGCGGCGCGCCGCCGACGTGGTCGCGCTCGAGATCTCGGCGGACGCAGCAGCACGAGCGCGCGAGAACGCGGCTCGCAACAGCCTGTCGAACGTTTCGGTCAAGACCGTCAACGTGTTCGACGAATTGCGCGAGCTTGATCGCGCCGACGAGCGGTTCGACACGATTGTGCTCGATCCGCCGGCGTTCGCGAAGAACCGGCGGTCGGTCCCGGCGGCATGGAGCGGCTACAAAGAAATCAATCTTCGCGCGCTGAAACTGTTGAAACCGGGAGGATACCTCGTGACGTGCAGCTGCTCGTACAACGTGGACGAGGCGCTCTTCGGCGAGATCCTCTGGGAGGCGGCCGTCGACGCTCGCGCCACTGTGGCCGTCGTCGAGAAGCGCATGCAGAGCCGGGACCATCCCGTGCTGCTCGGTGTACCCGAGACGTACTATCTGAAATGCTTCATCGTGCGAAAGCTGGCCTGACCGCATGCGCCGTCATCGCGCTCGCGGGATGGAGCGACGTCAGCCCGCGCCCGCAGCTGCCGTCGATGCGATCGAGCGGTGGACGGAGCCGCGGCTGGGTATCGAGCTCATTGCGATTCCGCCCGGTGATTTCGGCATGGGGTCGCCGCCGGACGAGCCGATGCGTGAGCGGGCGAGCACCGTGTGATTCGCGCCGGCAGCTGGTACTTCGATGCGGCCAGCGCGCGCTGCGCGCTGCGGTACACCCGCCGCAGGACTCGGGGTTCAGCCTTGGTTTCCGGCTTGCGCACGATCGCGCGCCGGGCCAGGCAAGGCGAGGACCGAACTGATGAAGCGCAATCGATCCACGCCACCCGCGATTGCCGCCGCACGTGCGCGGCGCGAGCTCGCTCGCTCAGGCACGCCGCGCCGTGCCGCGGGCACGGCCGCTTACTTCCGCACCTACGAAGGACTGAAATTCCTCGGCGTGGACAGTGCCACGATCCGCCGGCTGGCCGCGAGCGTGCACGCGAACGCCGGGGCGGACTGGGACCTCGACGCCGCGCGTTCTTTCGCCGCGGCGTTGGTCGCGCGTCCGGAGCTCGAGGCGAAGCTGCTCGGAATCGTGGTTCTCGGGCGGTTCAGGCGGCAGTTCGATCGATCGCTTCTCATCGACGCGCGGACGTGGCTGGAGCGCTGGTGTCACGATTGGGCGACGACCGATGGTCTCTGCTCCGAAGTGATAGGGCCGCTTCTCGTTGCACGGCCGGAGCTTCGCAGGGTCCTGCGCGGGTGGCGGCGTTCGCGGCACTTGTACGTTCGCCGTGCCTCCGCGGTTGGATTGATCAACCTGGCTCGAACGGGCCGCGAGCTGGACGAGGCGTACAGCGCCGCGCTGGCGCTCGCCGCCGAAGATCATCACCTCATGCACAAGGCGGTCGGCTGGCTGCTGCGTGAGGCAGGCAAAACAGATCCCCCACGACTCGAGCGTTTTCTTCGAAGGCACGGTCGCCGGCTGAGCCGGACGAGTGTCCGATACGCGATCGAGCGATTCCCCGCCGGAAAGCGCGCGACACTCCTCAAACTGACTCGACCGTGAGCGTGGCACAGCCGTTGCGGTGGCCATGCCATGGGCCGCTTGGCGGTAATCGCGGCGCTGGCGTGCGCGACGGTCTGCTGCGCACAGAGTCCTGACTCATCGGGTCGGCCGCCTAAGGAAACCACGCCCGAAGCCCCGTCCGCAGTCACGCGGGAACAAGTTGAGCCCGTCGGGATCGAGATGCGGAACGTGCGGCTGCATCCCGCGCCAGGTGTCGTGCTCGACGTGGCGAGACTGCGAGGGCGGCTCGTCGCCACGAAAGGCTCGCTGCCGGTGTTCGACGACCAGCAGTCGTTTCACATCGACGTCGAGGGCGCGGCGCTCTCCCTCGACGCGCCCAGCGTCACGGCGCTCGTCAACCACGTCTTCGCGTACGAGGGCTCCCCGCTGAGCGACCTGAAGGTCGAATTCGCAGACGGCCGGATCGAGCAGCGCGGAAAGCTCCGAAAGGGCATACCGATTCCGTTCACCGTCGAGGCGACGGTGGCGCCGAGCGACGGCGACGTCCGGCTTCATCCGGTCAAGGTCCGTGCGGCGGGAATCCCGTCGACGAAGGTGATGGACTTCTTCGGCATCGAGCTCGACGACCTCATCCGTGTGCGCGCCGGCCGGGGAATCAGCATCCGAGACAACGATCTGTTTCTCGCGCCGTCGCGAATGCTCTCCGCACCGGAGGTGCGTGGGCGCGTGTCGGGCGCCCGCGTCGCCGACGGCCGGCTCTGGCTCGTCCTCGGCAGCGCCGATCGAATCCGAGCGTCCGACGCGAAGGCGGCGGCCGCGGAAGGCAACTTCATCTGGTTCCGCGGCGGCCGCATCCGCTTCGGCCGGTTGACGATGCACGATGCGGACCTCCGGCTCATCGACGCCGACCCGCGCGACGCGTTCGATTTCGACGCCGCGCTCTATACCGAACAGCTCGTTGCCGGGTACTCGCGTAACACGTCGTCCGGTGCGCTCCGGACCTACCTGCCGGACCACGACGACCTGCCGCGGCCAGCCGGCCGCGTGCGAATGCCTTCCGTCAGTCGCCCGCCGGCCACGCCGCGATGAATGCGATACGATAGGCCGAATGGACTATTCGACCGCGTTTCCGAACTCCCGCAAGGTGCACGTCGACGGCCCGCAAGGCGTGCGCGTGCCCATGCGCGAGGTCGCCGTGGACGGCGGCGAGCCGCCGGTGCGTGTGTACGACACGAGCGGTCCTCAAGGCATCGACGTCCGGGAGGGCCTGCCGAAGCTCCGTCGGCCCTGGATAGACGCCCGCGGCCGCTCCGCCGTCGTCACGCAGCTCCACTACGCGCGGCGCGGCATCGTGACGCCGGAGATGGACTTCATCGCGCTGCGGGAGGGCGTGGACGCCGAGCTCGTGCGATCGGAAGTCGCGCGCGGGCGTGCGATCATCCCCGCCAACATCAACCACCCGGAGCTCGAGCCGATGGTCATCGGCCGCAGGTTCCTGGTGAAGATCAACGCCAACATCGGCAACTCGGCCGTCAAGTCCTCCATTGAAGTAGAAGTCGAGAAGCTGAAGTGGGCCACGCTCTGGGGCGCCGACACCGTCATGGATCTCTCGACCGGGCGCGACATCCACGAGACGCGCGAGTGGATCCTCCGCAATTCGGCCGTGCCCATCGGGACCGTCCCGATCTACCAGGCACTCGAGAAGGTCGGCGGCCGTCCTGAAGATCTGACGTGGGAGATTTATCGCGACACGCTCATCGAACAGGCAGAGCAGGGCGTGGATTACTTCACCGTCCATGCCGGCGTGTTGCTGCGCTACATCCCGCTCACGGCGAACCGCGTCACGGGGATCGTCTCGCGCGGCGGATCGATCATGGCCAAATGGTGCCTCGCGCATCACCAGGAGAACTTCACGTACACCCGTTTCCGCGAGATCTGCGAGATCATGCGCGCCTACGACGTCTCGTTCTCGCTCGGCGACGGCCTGAGGCCCGGTTCAATCGCGGACGCGAACGACACCGCGCAGTTCGCGGAACTCGAGACGCAGGGCGAGCTGACGAGGATCGCCTGGGAATACGACGTGCAGGTCATGAACGAAGGGCCCGGGCACATCCCGATGCACCTCATCCGCGAGAACATGGAGAAGCAGCTCGCGTGGTGCGGCGAAGCGCCCTTCTATACGCTCGGCCCGCTCACGACAGACATCGCGCCGGGCTACGATCACATCACCTCGGCGATCGGCGCCGCCATGATCGGCTGGTTCGGTACAGCCATGCTGTGCTACGTGACTCCGAAGGAGCACCTCGGGCTCCCCGATCGGGACGACGTGAAGGCCGGCGTGATCGCGTACAAGATCGCGGCTCACGCCGCCGATCTGGCGAAGGGGCACCCCGGCGCGCGGGAATGGGACGACGCGCTGTCGAGGGCACGCTTCGAGTTCCGCTGGCGCGATCAGTTCAACCTCGCCCTGGATCCGGTGACCGCGCGCGCGTTCCACGACGAGACGCTGCCGGCCGAGGGCGCGAAAGTGGCGCACTTCTGCTCGATGTGCGGCCCGCGGTTCTGCAGCATGGAGCTCACGCAGCAGCTTCGTGAAGAAGCGGCCAAGGGGATGGAAGACAAGGCGGTCGAGTTCCGGAAAGGCGGCAGCGAGCTTTACGTCAGTGCTGCGGCGACCGCGGGACCGGCGCCCCCGAGGCGGGCGACGGGACCAGCTGAATGACCGTCTTGAACCGCTGAGGCGCGGCGCCCGGCACCGAGTTCAGCCAGCCCTGGGATCCGTTCCACGTGTAGTCTTTCACGGTGATCCCCGGCGGGAACGCCATCTCTTCTTCGCGGAAGCGTCCGACTTCCCACATGTGGATCGGCGGCTCGTCGTAGACGCGCTCCCCCCCGTCCTTCAGGTAGGTCTTGTAATAGGCGACGATCTCCGCGAAAGTCGCGTTCGTGCCGAACAGGTAGTAGCGCTGTCCGCGTCCCGCGTCGTACGACGCCAGGAACTGCGCGCTCGGATAGATCGGCAGGCCGAGCTCCTCCTGGGTTGGTGCAGCGACCGGGGGAGGCGTGACGGGCTTGCGCGCCGGCGGCGGGATCGTTCGGTCGGCGGGGGCCTGCCCGCCGGAGGGCGGCGGCACCGGCTTTTCCGCTGGCGGCGGAGGCGGCGGAACTTCACCCGGCTTCGGGAACGGCCGCGGCACGGGCTGCTGGAGCAGAATCACCAGAGCGCCAATGACTGACAGCATCGCCTCTATTATGCCGCCGCTCGCGGCCTGGTGCGAGACTCAGAAAGACTGGCTCGTCGAAACGATTGAGGCGCTCGCCCGTCTCGAATCCCCGAGCCCAGACAAGAACGCGGTGGATGAGTGCGGGCGCGAGCTCGAGGCGCGGTTGACCGCGATCGGCGCCACGGTGGAGCGGCTGCCGCAGGCGCGTTCGGGCGATCACCTGCGCGCGAGGTTCGGCGAGGGCGAGAGGCAGGTGCTCGTGCTGGGCCACTTCGACACGGTGTGGCCCTTGGGGCAGCTGGCGCGCATGCCGATCCGGCGCGACGCCGGGCGGCTGCATGGCCCGGGCACGTTCGACATGAAAGCGGGGATCGCGATTGGCATGCTGGCGGTGCGCGCGATTCTCGAACGGCGCGTTCCCTCCCCGCGCGTGGGGATGCTCTGGACGACCGACGAAGAGGTCGGCAGCAGGAGCTCGCGCGATCTGATCGAAAAGGAAGCGAAGGCGAGCGCTGCCGTGTTCGTCCTCGAGCCGTCGCTGCCCGGCGGCGCGGTCAAGACGGCGCGGAAGGGTTGCGGGGAGTTCGAGATTGTCGTGCGCGGCGTCGCCGCGCACGCCGGCATCGATATAGGCCAAGGCGCGAGCGCCATTCACGAGCTCGCCCGTCAGATCACCGCCGTCGAGCGTCTTCAGGATCCCGCCCGCGGGATCAGCGTCAACGTCGGGCTCGTCTCGGGCGGAACGCGTGCGAACGTCGTCGCGGAGGAGGCGAGAGCCGTCGTCGACGTCCGTGCTCCCTCGATGGAGGACGCTCGCCGTATCGAGGGCGTCATGGCGTCGCTGCGTACGGCGGCGGCCCGTACCGAGGTCAGCGTGCGGGGCGGGTTCGAGCGGCCGCCGCTTGAGCGCAGTCCAGGCGTGGTCCGGTTGTACGAGCGTGCGCGGGACATCGCGAACGCGCTCGGACGGCCCCTGGAGGAAGGGGCTACCGGCGGCGGCTCCGACGGGAACTTCACCGCCGCGCTCGGCGTCCCAACATTAGATGGCCTCGGCGCGGTTGGCGACGGCGCGCACGCGCTCCACGAGCATGTTGTGATCGACGAGCTTCCGTGGCGCGCGGCACTCGTCGCCGGCCTGATCGCCAGCCACGCGTAATACACGGTACAATAGGACCATGCCCAATGGACTGAAGACGGTGCTGCTGCTCGGCCTGCTGAGCGGCATTCTGCTGATAATCGGCGAGATGCTCGGCGGCGCGAACGGCCTCGTGCTCTTCTTCTTCATCGCCGTCGCGATGAACTTCATCTCGTACTGGTTCTCGGACAAGATCGTCCTCCGCATGTACCGCGCGAAAGAGGTCGGCCCCGAGCACCCGCTTCACCGCATGGTGGCGCGTCTCGCGCAGCGTGCGGCGCTGCCGATGCCCAAGGTGTATGTAATCCCCGACTCATCACCGAATGCTTTCGCGACAGGACGGAACCCGAGCCACGCGTCGGTTGCGGCAACCGAAGGCATCGTGCAGGCGCTCTCGGAATCGGAGCTCGAAGGCGTCATGGCGCACGAGCTCGCCCACGTGAAGAATCGCGACATTCTCATCAGCACGATCGCCGCTACGATTGCTGCGGCG
>DATAFJ010000161.1:0-7865 GCA_036257535.1 Vicinamibacterales bacterium
AAATCTGGCACCTCGTCGAGTACTCTTACGGCTACAATCTCTCCGTGGGGGATGACGTCGTCGTGCACCGGGGCGTGCTGCTCGACGATCGCGGAGAGATCGAGCTCGGGAACCGCGTGAGCATCTCCGACTGGGCCAACATCTACTCCCACACGCACGACCTCAACGACATCAGTCGCGTCTACCTCAAGAAAACGACCATCAAGGATCACGCTCGGATCACGTATCACGCGACCGTGCTCGCTGGAACCACGGTCGGCAAGGACGCGATGGTCGGCGCGATGGCGCTGGCAACGAAAGACGTGCCGGAGTTTCAGGTGAGCGTTGGCATTCCGGCGCGGCCGACCCGCGCCAAGGATCGCCCATGTCCGTATTGCGAGAAAGAGGCCGCCGGGCGCAGGGACTGAGCGCCGCCTTCGCCGCCGGGCTCGTACTGCCCGCGGCGTTGCTGATCCGCGCGGAGCTCGGCGCGCAGCAGGTGTTTCGCAGCGGCATCGATCTCGTCAACTTCGGCGTGACCGTCGTCGATCGCCGCGGCAATCTCATCAAGGGCCTCGTCGCCGCCGACTTCGAGCTCGTCGAGGAAGGGCGGCAGCAGACAATCCGGTATTTCCTGGAAGGGGACAAGGGGGACGATCCGCCGGCATTTCATATCGGCCTCCTTTTCGATACCAGCGGCAGCATGGGGGAGGACATCAAGATGTCTCGCACCGCTGCCGTCAAATTCATCAACAAGCTGACGGCGGCCGAGGATGTCACCCTGGTCGACTTCGACACCGAGGTGCGCGTGGCGAAATACTCGCAGTCGGAGATGCCGCGACTGATCGAGCGCATTCGGATGCGCAAGCCGGACGGTTGGACGGCGCTCTACGACGCCCTCGGGATCTATCTGTCGGGAGCGCAGGATCAGACCGGCCGGAAGGTGCTCGTTCTCTACACGGACGGCGGCGACACCCGCAGCGCGGTCGATTTCAGAGACGTGCTCGGCATGCTCAAGGCGTCGGATGTCACGGTCTACGCCATAGGGTTTCTCGAACATCAGCCGTCGTCAGTCCGAGGGGAGCAGCGGATGCGGCTCGAACAGATCGCCAGGGCCACCGGCGGCACCGCGCACTTTCCGTTTTCCGCCGACCAGCTCGATGGCGTCTACGACAGGATCGCCGACGAGCTGGCGTCGCGCTACACGCTGGGCTATCTCTCGACCGACGAGCGTGCCGACGGCGCCTGGCGCGACGTCAAGATTCGAGTCAAGCGCCCGGAATTGAAAGACGTGAAGATTCGCACCCGCCCAGGTTATTTCGCGCCGTTCCGGGAAGGATCGAGCCGCCCGCAGTAGGACCGTTCCTCCGAACCCGTTCCACCTCGTCGAACCCACTCGAACCTTCTTTCCGTGTGGTACGATGATCTGCTAACCATGTCGTCAAAGTACGACACCTTCCGGCTCGTCTCGGATTTCGAGTTGCGCGGCGATCAGGCGCGCGCGATCGACGAGCTCGTCGACGGCCTGCAGCGGGGGGATCTGTACCAGGTGCTGCTCGGCGTGACCGGGTCGGGGAAGACGTTCACGATGGCGCAGACGATCGCGCGAGTGAACCGGCCGACGCTCGTCATGGTTCACAACAAGACGCTGGCGGCCCAGTTGTACCAGGAGTTCCGCCGGTTCTTCCCGGAGAACGCGGTCGAATACTTCGTCAGCTACTACGACTATTACCAGCCCGAGGCCTACGTCCCCGCGACCGACTCGTATATCGAGAAAGAGGCGACGATCAACGACGAGATCGACCGCATGCGGCTCTCAGCGACGCGGTCGCTGTTCGAACGCCGGGACGTCATCATCGTCGCCAGCGTTTCGTGCATCTACGGCCTGGGGTCTCCCGAGGCGTACTACGGGATGATGCTGCCGCTCGAACGCGGGCAGCGCATGGGCCGCGAGCAGATCCTCCGCAAGCTGGTCGAGATCCAGTACGAGCGCAACGACCACGAGTTCGCGCGCGGCGCCTTCCGCGTCCGCGGCGACATCGTCGAGGTCTATCCCTCATACGAGGATCAGGCGGTCCGCATAGAGCTGTTCGGCGACGAAGTCGACGAGCTCGTGAGCTTCGATCCGTTGACCGGCAAGACTCTCCGGCGTCACGACAAGGTGGCGATCTATCCGAAGTCGCACTTCGTCACGCCACGGGAGCGCACGAAGCGGGCCGTGGAAACGATCAAAGAGGAGCTCGTCGCCTATCGCGGCCAGCTCGAGTCGGAGGGCAAGGTCCTCGAAGCGCAGCGGCTGCATCAGCGGACGATGTTCGACCTCGAGATGATCAAGGAGATCGGCTACTGCCACGGCATCGAGAACTACGCCCGCCATCTCACCGGGCGCGCACCGGGTGAGCCGCCGCCGACGTTGCTCGACTATTTGCCGCCCGATGCGCTGCTCATCGTGGACGAGAGTCACCAGTCGGTGCCGCAGGTCAGGGGCATGTACCACGGCGACCGGTCGAGAAAGGAAGTGCTGGTGGCCTACGGCTTCCGGCTGCCCTCGGCGCTCGACAACCGGCCGCTCAATTTCCAGGAATGGGAGGCGCGGGCCCACCAGGTCGTGTTCGTGTCGGCCACGCCCGGTCCCTACGAGCTGCAGAAGGCGCGAGGCGTCGTCGTCGAGCAGATCATCCGCCCGACCGGGCTCGTCGATCCGGTGCTGGAGGTCCGGCCTGTTCGAGGACAGGTCGACGATCTCCTGGAGGAGATCCGCCAGCGGGTCGCACGGCGGGAGCGTGTGCTCGTCACGACGCTCACGAAGCGGATGGCCGAGGATCTGACGCAGTACTATCAGGAGCTGGGCGTCAAGGTGCGTTATCTGCACTCGGACATCGACACGCTCGAACGTGTGCAGATCCTGCGTGATTTGCGGCGAGGGGAGTTCGATGTCCTCATCGGCATCAACCTTCTGCGAGAAGGGCTCGACCTGCCGGAGGTCTCGCTCGTCGCGATCCTCGACGCCGACAAGGAAGGATTCCTGAGGTCAGGGGGCTCGCTCATTCAGACCGTCGGCCGCGCCGCGCGAAACGTGAACGGCAAGGCGATCATGTACGCGGACACCATGACCGAGTCGATGCGGCTGGCCATCAGCGAAACCGAACGTCGCAGGCAGATCCAGGAAGCCTACAACCGCGAACACGGCATCACGCCCGCATCGATCGTCAAGGACATCGACGACGTGCTGTCGAGCGTCTACGAGCGAGACTACGTCACCATTCCGGCCCAGCGCGAAGACGAAGAGGTGTTCCGCTCCCAGGCGGAGCTCGATGCGCGCATCGCGGCGCTGGAGACCGAGATGAAGACGGCCGCCGCCAATCTCGAGTTCGAGAAGGCGGCAGACGCGCGCGATCGCCTCAAGGCGCTGCGCGCGCGCGAGCTCGGCCTCGCCGGGAGCCGTCTCTAGGTGTTCACGCTCGTCGAGCAGTGGGCGAAGGCGGCGGCGCTCGAGATGCAGGAATACCTGCGCATGAACGCCGCGGTGGGGCGCGCCCTCGTCACGCGGCCCTTTTACGCACGCGACGTCGTCGAGCAATTCGACGCGATCGGTGTCGGGTCGCTGACGGTCGTTCTCCTGACCGGCGCGTTTACCGGAGCCGTTCTTGCGCTGCAGTCCGGCCTCACGCTCGACCAGTTCGGCGCCCGATCGATGGTGGGACGGCTCGTCAGCGCGTCGATGGTCAAGGAGCTGGGTCCCGTGCTGACCGCGCTGATGGTGACGGGGCGTGTCGGTTCGGGGATCGCGGCGGAGCTCGGATCGATGGTCGTCACCGACCAGATCAGTGCGCTGCGTGCCCTTGGGACCGATCCGATTCGAAAGCTCGTGCTGCCGCGCATTCTGGCGGGGCTCATCATGGTGCCCGTGCTGACAGCGATCGCCATCGGCGTCGGGATGGTGGGTGGCGCAATCGTCAGCATCTCCGAGCTCAAGGTCGCGTGGAGCATCTACTGGAACGAAGTCGTGGCGGGCCTGTACACCCAGGACATCTGGATGGGCGTGCTGAAGCCGTTCGTGCTCGGGTTCGTGATCGTCAGCATCGGCTGTCACGTCGGCTTGCGCACGCGGGGTGGCACCCAGGGCGTCGGACGCGCGACGACCAGCGCGGTCGTCGCCGGCTCGGTGGCGGTCCTGGCCGTCGACTTTTTCGTCACCAAGCTGTTGATCGTCCTGATGTACTGAAGGAGCGGAGCACGAGAAGGCCGTGGAGCTTCCGTCGACGAATCGCTCGCCCGAGCTGGCAGAGGCGCTGGGCCCCGGATCGCCCATCATCCTGTTCGACCGCGTGTCGCTGGCGTTCGACGAGAAAGTGATTCTCGAGCAGGTGAGCTTCACGCTGATCACGGGTCACACGAAGTTGATTCTCGGCGCGAGCGGCGCCGGCAAGTCGACGATCCTGAAGCTGATTCTCGGCCTGCTGAAGCCCGACAGCGGGATGATCTGGGTGAACGGCGAGCGAGTGGACGGTATGAACGAAGAGCAGCTCATGGGAGTCCGGGCCGATCTCGGCATGGTCTTCCAGGAGGGCGCCCTCTTCGACTCGCTGACGGTGCGCGAGAACGTCGGCTACAAGCTCTTCGAAGAAACGAAGCTGCCTCTGGAACAGATCGACATCCGGGTTCGCGAAGTCCTGGGTTTCATCGGACTCGCCGAGTACATCGATCGGATGCCGTCGGAGCTGTCCGGCGGGCAGCGCAGGCGCGTCGCGATTGCCCGGGCGATGTGCGCGAAGCCGCGCATCCTCCTGTACGACGAGCCGACGACGGGGCTCGATCCGATCACGGCGATCACCGTGGACGATGAGATCATCAAGCTGAGGGACCTCGAAGGCATCAGCTCGATCGTCGTGACGCACCAGTTGCGGGACGCGTTCTACGTCGCGACGCACGCGGCGGCGCGCCAGGACGGGCACATTCGCATCGCGCCCGCGGCCGCGCGGAAGTCGGACGAAGCCGAGTTCATCATGCTGCGCGACGGCCGGATCGTCTTCGAGGGAAACGCCTCGGAGCTCCGCACGGCGGCGGAACATGACGACTACATCTCAAGGTTTCTCTCTTAGCGGCACGAAGGACGAAGGACGATAGAACATGCCCCGTACCCGTTCGCTGGCCTGGTCGGAGCTCAAGATCGGCATTCTGGGAATTGTCGCCATCATCCTGACTGGCGCGCTCATCTTTGCGGTAGGCGGCCAGGGCGGGCTGTTCTGGCAGCGGTATCGGCTCAAGACGACGTTCGACGACGTGCGCGGGCTCAAGGCGGGCGCGGTGGTGCGGCTCGCGGGCGTCGAGGTCGGCAAGGTCGCAGAAGTGGGCTTCGGCGGAACCGGCGTTGACGTCCTGCTTGAATTGAACGAGAGCGTGCAGTCGCGCGTCACCTCCGATTCGACGGCGAGCATCGGTTCGCTGAGCCTTCTGGGCGAACCCATCATCGAGATCAGCCCGGCAACGACCGGCACGCCGCTTCCCGACGGCGGGGCGATCCGCGCGGGCCGTTCACCGAGCGCGATCTCGGACGTCGCGGCCAGCGCAAATCGCAGCCTCGAAGAGGCGACGAAGCTGATCCAGAGCGTCCGCGAGGGCAAGGGAACGATCGGCCGGCTCTTCACCGATGAGCAGCTGTATAAGGAGGTCAATGCGTTCGTCGACGCGGCCGAGGGCGTCGCGACGCACATCCGGACGGGCCGAGGTACCCTTGGCCGGCTGGTGCAGGACCCGAGTGTTGCGAAGAGTCTCGAAACCTCGCTGGCGAACCTGGACACGATCACGCGGCGCATCAACCAGGGCGAAGGCAGCCTCGGCCGGCTCCTGAAGGACGATGCGCTCGCAAAGTCGTCGGCGGCGGCGGCGGCGAACCTGGATACGCTGACGGCGCGTCTCAACCGGGGCGAGGGCAGCGCCGGGAAGCTCTTGAAGGAAGAGGAGCTGTACAACCGTTTGAACTCGCTGGCGGGACGGATCGACCAGCTGACGAAGCTGTTGAACGACGGCCAGGGTACCGCGGGCAGGCTGCTGCGCGATCAGCAGTTGTATGAGAACATGAATGCCGCGACCCGCGAGCTGCGCGGGCTCATCGCGGACATTCGCAAGGACCCGAAGAAGTACTTGAACATGCGGGTGAGTATTTTCTAGGGCCTGTGGCCTGGGGCTTGGAGAGAGACAGATGGCTCGAGACGATGGCGGTGGCAGTGTCGTCGCGGCGTTCCTGATCGGGGCGATCACCGGGGCAGCCGTGGCGCTCCTGCTCGCGCCGGCGACGGGGGAGGAAATACGCAAGATCCTCGCCCAGCGCGCCCGCGAGGGAGCGGACAAGGCGTCTGAAAAGGGCCGCGAGCTGTACGACCGGGGCCGCGAGGCGTACGAGCGCGCCAAGACCGGCCCGGGCCCGCGCGGCGGAATGAAGGAGCCCGTGTGAACTGGGACAGCGTCTTCCTCGGCGCGATCGCTGCCGCCACCCTCGTGATGGCGATCGTGCAGATCGGGGCGGCAGTGGCGGGAGCCCGTCTGGCGAGGCGGCTCGAGCAGCTGGCGGACGAAGTCCACCGCGAGATCAGGCCGCTCGTTGCGCGCGCGACGGAGGTCGCAGACGAAGCGCGGCGTGCCGCCGCGCTGGCGGGGCAGCAGGTGGAGCGCGTCGATCGGCTGCTGTACGACGTCTCGCAGCGCGTGACCGACACCGCCGAAGTCCTGCAGCGCACGGTCGTCGGTCCAATCCGGGAAGGGTCGGCCATTCTCGCCGGTCTCAAGGCCGGCTTCGAGGCGCTGCGCGGGGTCCGATCCAGCCGGACCACCCGGGTCGAGGACGAAGACGCGTTGTTCATCGGTTGACAAAGGACGGGCTCGGCGGTAGAACACCCGTCAGTCAGGCACATTCCAGGGGAAAACGCCGATGCTGGTTATCGTCCCGCGTCTCCGGCCTGTCGTTGCCGCTCTTTTCGTCTCTCTCTCGATACAGCCCGGAATCCTTGCGCAGGAGTCCAAGTCGGCGGCCGCCGCGAAGGAGCTCGCACAGCTACTCGAGTCGCAGAAGCTCGATAGCATCGCGAGCAGAGACCCGGCGGAAAAAGATCAGTATGTAGCGGCGCTGTATCTCACCGGCCAGCTCCTGGTGGTCTCGGCCCGCTACGCGGCGCCGACGCTGCTGGATCAGAAGATCTCCAAGAAGGAATACCGCGACGTCTACATCGACTTGAACAGCGCCGCCGTGGCCAACACGAAGGTGTTCGTCGAGGATCTCAACGCCGACGGCCTGCGGTCGAAGCGCGACGACGACCAGCCGTTCGACACGGTCGAGAACGGTGCGACGCGCGTCGAGTTCCACGGCGAGTGGCGCAAGCAGAAGATGTCCGAGACGGATTACATGAAGGCGTACGGCGACGCGGACGACCGCTACTCCAAGATGCTGTCCGTTCTGCTCGCCGAGCTCAAAAAGCCGTCCTGAGCTTCTAGGTGATTTGACAGATTCGGTCGTCGCGCCGATATTTCACAACGCACGCTCGACGGTGGCCGCGTGTCTGAGCTCGATGCGTGCGGCGCACTGACGGATCGTCGAGGCTGCGACAGCGTCGCGGTCGGGCGGCCGGACGGCGCGCCGACGCCGGTCGATCGTGTGGGAGCGCCCGTCTTGGCGAGGCAGGTCGCGGTTGGCCAGGCGGTCCGCCACCAGCGCCGCGTTCAGTTGCCGTCCCCATGCTAGCCCCTGGGAACGGCCGCCCGTCCTCGCACGGAAGGGCGTTTCTGTGTACAATTTCCGTTTCCAACCCAGGGTTGGGCGCTTGGCTCAGCGGTAGAGCATCGCCTTCACACGGCGGGGGTCAGTGGTTCGAATCCACTAGCGCCCACCAACC
>DATAFJ010000163.1:0-2553 GCA_036257535.1 Vicinamibacterales bacterium
CGACACGCATCCCTCGATCGCGGTCGCCGAGCTGATGCGTCTGCTCGTGGACGAGCATGGCATGGACTGGGAGCCGGCCTGGGCGATCACCGAACGCGCCTGCGCCTACACGAATCACACGCTGCTGGCCGAAGCGCTCGAACGGTGGCCGGTGGCGCTGTTTGGCTCGCTCCTGCCGCGCCACCTCGAGATCGTCTACGAGATCAACAGGCGGTTTCTCGACGGCGTGCGGCAGCGGGTCCCGGGCGACGAAGACCTCGTCCGCCGCCTGTCGCTGATCGATGAGAGCGGAGGGAGCTACGTCCGGATGGCGCACCTCGCCAGCGCCGGCAGTCATGCCATCAACGGCGTGGCGGCGCTGCACAGCCATCTGCTGAAAGAGACCGTGCTCCGCGACTTCTACACTGTATCGCCGGAGAAGTTCCTCAACGTCACCAATGGCGTCACCCCGCGGCGGTGGATCACGCTGAGCAACCCCGGGCTGACGGCGCTGCTCACGCGCGCCATCGGCGACGGCTGGATGTCGAATCTGGAGTCGGAGATCGCCCGCATCGAGCCGCTAGCGGTCGACCCCGCGTTCCAGGCGGATTGGCGCGTCGTGAAGACCGCCAACAAGCGGTGGCTGGCCTCCGCAATCCGGCAGCGGACCGGCGTCGTCGTGGATCCGCAGTCGCTCTTCGACGTCCAGGTGAAGCGATTCCACGAGTACAAGCGGCAGCACCTCAACGTGCTGTACCTGATCACCGCGTACAACCGCATTGCGCGAGGAACGGGCGATCAGGGCCCGCCGAGGACCGTCATCTTCGGCGGCAAGGCCGCGCCCGGCTACCGCATGGCCAAGCTGATCATCCGGCTGATTCACGGCGTCGCGGACGTCATCAACCGAGATCCGCGCGCATCGCAGCTGCTCAAGGTGGTCTTCTTCCCCGACTTCAGTGTGAAGAACGCCCAGCACATCTACCCGGCAGCGGAGCTCTCGGAGCAGATCTCGACGGCCGGGAAGGAGGCGTCGGGGACCGGAAACATGAAATTCGCGATGAACGGCGCGCTGACGATCGGGACGCTGGACGGCGCCAACATCGAGATTCGCGACGCCGTGGGAGCGGACAATTTCTTCCTGTTCGGCCTGACTGCCGCCGAAGTCGCCGCAGCGACGGCGGCAGGATACCGTCCGCGCACGATCTACGAGACCAACCCCGACCTGCACGAGGCAATCGATCTCATCGATGCGGGCGCGTTCTCGAACGGCGACCGCGAGCTCTTCCGGCCACTCGTGGAGTCACTGCTGGTGCGCGACGAATATCTGCTCTTCGCCGACTACCAGGCCTATGTCGACTGTCAGCAGCGGGTGAGCGAGGCGTATCGAGACCAGGAGAACTGGACGCGGATGTCGATCCTGAACTGCGCGCGGGTCGGCCGCTTCTCGTCTGATCGTTCGATTCGCGAGTACTGCCGCGACATCTGGAACCTCAGGCCGGGTGCGCCCGACAGTGGGTATGAACGATAGCGACACGGTCCCGCCCCGCGATCCAACGCGTTCTCGTGTAGGTGCTCCTGCCAGAGGCCGAAGCGTATGCATTGATGCTCGCACCAGGCTCCGAAATGATGCTATGGTGGAAATCTCCTGCCGGGGTAGAGCTGTCCGTGCGGACAGCGGAGGCACGTATGGAGCTCGGTAGTGATGAGCTGCTAGCGGCCCTTGCGCGCCGGCTCGACATCCGCGACCTCTTTCGACATCTGAGCGCGATCGCCGCCCGCGTCGTCCCGCATGACGAGGCCCATCTCGTCGCGTGGAGGGAGGACGGGACCAAATGGCTGTACGCCAGTACGCACGATGGCGTGCCGGAACGAATCACAGACACGACGGCGGGGACGATTCGCGACAGTCACGAGGCGCAGGTCCTCGATGTCGTACCGGGAGCGGACCGTGGCCTCAAGTCCGGACTCGAGGTTCCGGTCCGGATCGACGATCGTGTGGTCGGCGTCTTCGCGTTTCTCTCACGGCGCCCACAGGCGTATTCGCCCGGCGACGTAGTAAACGCGGAGCGGCTCGCCGCGTATCTCGCGGTCGGGCTGGCCTATCAGTCGCTCGCCCAGCAGGCCCGGGATTCAGCGATCGAGCGACAGCGCTCCGTCGAGATCGAGGGCTCTGTCGAGCTGCTCCGGACCATCTCGGACGTCCTCGACGTCCGCACGGTGTTTCCCCGCGTGTCGGAAATTGCCAAGAAGCTGCTGCCGCACGACGCGTTGGTGATGGTATTCGCGGAGGGGGGCCGTTACTTCGTGGGCCAGGCCGTGTCGCCCGGTGACTTCCCCGACCCGCCGGTCGTCACGGCCAAGACACCGATCCCCGACGACTTCATCATCGACGACACCACGACCGGGCCACTGCCGGTCTTTGAACCCGCGGACGCGTTCGCGCCGGTCGTCGCGGCCGGATATCGCTCGATGTTGAGCGTGAGGATCCCGGTTCGTGAGCGGCAGTTGACGCTCGCCTTCTGGTCGAAGCGGCCGCGAGCGTTCGAACAGCGCGATGTGCCGGTGGCACACCGG
>DATAFJ010000164.1:0-2426 GCA_036257535.1 Vicinamibacterales bacterium
GTCGTACTTCTCGGTCACGAAGTACTTCACGCCGCTGTTGCCGCCCTTCGCGATGCGCCAATCCCAGGACAGCTCGAAGTCGTCGAACTGCTGCTTCGTGATGATGTCGCGCTGTCCGCGCGTGTCGGCGCCCTCGCCGGCGGGCAGCGCCAGGCAGCCCTCCTCGACCTTCCATCGCAGCCCGGACATGTCGGCCTTTTTGTAGCCGCGCCAGGCGTCGGTGGCGGTGCCGTCGAACAGGAGGACCCATCCGCTGCTCTTCTCGGCCGACGTCAGCGTGTCGGGTGCTCCCGGCCTCTGGTCGTGGGAGAGGGCAGCGGAAGCGGCGAGGGTGGCGAGCACGAGGAAGACGACTGGAGTGGCGGGTCTGTTATCCATGCGAAGCACGCTATCACGTCGCGCGCGTCACTCCGTCTCCTGGTTGTGGGCCGGCTCCAGTGCGCTACAGTCGTAGGAGCGATATGACGGCGGACGAACGAACCGCGTTCCTGCAGATCCTCGCCGCGCACGAGCGCACGGTCGAGGTGTGCCGCACGTGTGCCGAGACGACGCGCGACCTTGCCGCCGAGGTGAAGCGAGGGAGCGTCCCGCCGCGGGAACACCTGGCGGCGACGATCACCGAAGCCGAGAACGTGCTCACCGAGTTGCGCCACGTCGGCGCGGAGGTTCGCCGGCTCAAGGCCGCGTTCGACCGCTGAGGGCGGGCCACCGCGGTCGCCCAGAGATCTGGTCATGCACAGCATCGTTCCCGCACGGCTGAAGCCGGGCGTCACGCCGGACGACCTGCCCGACACGCCCGACGCCGGACGAGCGTCCGACGCCGGCCGGGTGGTTCGTGGCCGTGCGCTCATCTTCTGGGACCCGAAGCTCGCGGGCACGAAGTTCGGCCGCAAGCTGGACGCGATTGACACCGATCAAATCACGCCGGCCGCCGACTGCGTCTCGGAGAGCCTCGAGACGCTCGACGAGCGTTGGAAGGCCGGGGCATTCCGGTACCTGATGCCGGGCTTCCGGGGGCGGGTCCACGCAGGCGAAACGTTTCTCGTTGCCGGCGACCGCTTCGCCATCGGATCGTCACGCGAGATGAGCCCGGCGGGCCTGAAGGCCATTGCCGAGGAGGCGGGCCTCGAGACGGTGATCGTCTGCGGCCACAACCTGGGCGACATCTTCCGCCGCAACGCGCTCAACCTGGGCCTGCACGTCGTCCAGAGCCCTGAGGCCGTGGCCGATGTGCGCGACGGCGACGAGCTCGAGTTCGAGCCTGCGACACGCCGGCTTCGGAACGTCACGCAGGACAAGCAGTACGTTCCGCTCCCGATGACGCCGAAGGAAGAGGAGATCAGGCAGAGCGGCGGGATCTTCGCGGTGGGACGACGAGAGCTGCGCCGGTCGGTTGCTCAGGTGCCGCTCATCGAGTGGCCGGATCCAGCGGTCGCCCGGCGCATGACGACGACCGAGCAGATCCTCTGGGCGCACCGCGTTGATACGGACGCGGTCGTCGGACCCGGCGCGACGCTCCGCGTGTACGCCGACCTGCTGCCTGCATCGGACGGCACCGCGCCGTTTGCCATTCACACGTTCAACCAGATCACCGGCGGCGACACGATCTATCCGCGCCAGGCGGCCATCGCGAACGATCACTTCGTCTTCACCGGCCGCGCAGACGACGAGAAGCAGACGGCGATCGGCCGCGCGTTCGCCGCCGCGCACGGCATCGAGCCGCCGTACTATGCGACGCCGGGGGACGGCATCTTCCACTTCTACTTCCCCGAGCAGGGGCTGGTGTTTCCCGGCCAGTTCATCCCCGGCGCCGACTCGCACAGCCGCGCGTACGGCGCGTACGGCGCCGTGGGCATCGGCGTTGGCTCTACCTCGCTCGGCTTCGGGTGGGCGACGGGCTACGTGTACGTGACAGTCGCGCCGGCCCGGCGCGTCGTGTTCGCCGGCCGCATCCAGCCATGGGTCAGCGGCAAGGACATCGTCCTGGCGCTGCTGCGGCGCTGGGGAGCCCCGCAGGCACAGGGCATGTCGGTGGAGCTCGTCGATCCCGACGGCCAGATCCCGATGTCGTACCGCAACACGATCGCGAACATGATGGCCGAGGCCGAGGCGATGAACGGGATCTTCGCGCCCGATGACGTGACGAGGGCGTGGTACAGCGTGCGAGGCTTCGGCGCGTTGCCGTATCCGGCCGTGTCGCCCGGCGCGGAGGCGAGATACGCGCTCGACGAGACGCTCGATCTCGACGCGATTCAGCCGATGATCGCGAAGCCGTTCAGTCCCGGCAACGCCTTTGCCGCCGACGAGGTGGCGCGAGAACGTCTGACGTTCTCGCGCGCCATGATCGGTTCGTGCACGAACGGCGGCTACGACGATCTGCTGCAGGCTGCGCTCGTGTTGCGCGGTGCGCGCGCGCAGGGGCTGGC
>DATAFJ010000169.1:0-75393 GCA_036257535.1 Vicinamibacterales bacterium
GCGGTGCGCGCCGCCGGATCGACGCTGATTGCTTTCATCGGCGACAAGTCGAGGACGATGCCGTCGTCGCAGGTCCCGAGCCCGGCGACGTTGTGGCTGCCGCCGCGGACGGCGACGGGCAGCTTCTGCTCGCGCGCGAGATTCACGGCCGTGATGACGTCGGCCGCGGATGTGCACCGCGCGATGAGCGCCGGCCGCTTGTCGATGTTCATGTTCCAGACGCGGCGCGCTTCTTCGTAGGCCGCGTCGGCTGGTGTGATGACCTGGCCCGTGAGGCTGGCGCGGAGCGCCTGCGCGACGGAGTTCTGAACCTGGATAGGCATGGCTTTCTCCGGGTCAACGCTTGGGGGGCGTGATACGGGCAGCATACTCCCAAATCGTCTGTCTATAATGCGCGAATGCGCGACCTCGTCTTTGCGTTCCGCTCGCTGAGACGCAGTCCCGTTTTCACGATCGCCGCGGCGCTGACGATCGCGCTCGGGATCGGCGCCAGTACGGCGATCTTCAGTGTCGCCAATGCGGTGCTGTTGCGGGCGCTGCCCTACGAGGATCCCGAACGCCTCGTCGTCATGTACATGGATCTGCGGAACAGGAACAGCCTCGGCATGCCGTTGTCGAACGAGAACTACACCGACATCAAGAACGGATCGATGGGCTCATTCGAGGACATGGGGGCGTTCTTCACGTTCCGCCAGGTGCTGCCGGCGGCGGACGGTTCGCCGGAACAGATCCGCGGGGCAGGCGTCACGGTGGACTTCTTCCGGCTGATGGGAGCGACGATCGCGCGCGGCCGCGATTTCGAGGAATCTGATGGGCTGCCACAGCCGCAGCCGGGCGCCGCGGCGCAGCCGCAACAGGGCCCACCGCCGCTCCCTGTCTATGCGATCCTCAGTCACGAGTACTGGCAGCGGCGTTACGGCGGCGACCCGAAAGTGATCGGCCAGCGGCTTCCCGCCGGCCCGCGGCCGGAGATCGTCGGTATTCTCGCGCCCGGGTTCGAGCTGCTCCTTCCCCCGGGCACGAACGTCGAGCAGAAGCCCGACATCTGGATCGCGAACCGCCTCAACTACAACAACGCGAACCGCAACACCTTCGGGCTGCGCCCGGTCGGCCGCCTGAAGCCGGGCGTCGCCCTTGCGCGCGCCCAGGACGAGGTCGAGTCGGTGTCCGCGAAGATTCGTGCGGAGTTCCCGGTTTCCAGGGGCTCCGGCTTCTACGCGCGCCTCGAGCCGATGCACAAGACGCTGGTGGAGGAAGTCCGTCCCGCGATTCTCGCGCTCATGGGCGCGGTGATCTTCCTCCTGCTCATCGCGTGCGCGAACGTGGCGAACCTGCTGCTCGTGCGCGCGTCGCTCCGCGCGCCGGAGCTCGCCATGCGGTCCGCCCTCGGCGCCGGCCGCTGGCGCGTCATCCGTCAGATGCTGGCCGAGGCGTTTCTGCTGACCGCGCTCGGCGCGGTTGCGGGCGTCGCGTTCGCATGGGCCGGCATCCGTCAGCTCATCGCGATAGCGCCGGCGAACCTGCCTCGCCTCGAAACGATCGCGATCGATCCCGGTGTCCTCCTCTTCACGGCCGCGATCGCGCTCGCCGCGGCTTTCATCTTCGGGATGGTACCGGCGTGAAGCGCGTTCCGGATGGATCTGATGGGCGCGCTCGGCGGCAGCAGCCGCACCGCGGGTCTTCGTGGCGGGGGCCGCTGGTTCAGAAACGCGATCGTCGTCGTCGAAGTCGCGCTCTGCTTCGTGCTGCTCGTCGGATCGGGTCTGATGTTCCGCAGCTTCCTCGAGCTTCAGCGGATCGATCCTGGCTTCGATCCGCACAACCTGCTGACGTTTCAGATCCTGGGCGGACGGCCCGGCCGGCCGCCCGCGGAGCAGGCGGCGGTCGGCCGCCAGATCGCGGATCGGCTGCGCGCGATCCCGGGCGTGCAGGCGGTCACGGCCTCATTCCCGTATCCGCTAGCCGGAAACTTCAGTACGATTCGCTGGGGCCTCGGGGACGCGCTGTCGGACATGTCGAAGTTCCAGGCCGTGGACTGGCAGATCGTCCGGCCCGGATATTTCGAGACGCTTCGCACGAAGCTCATCGCCGGCCGTACTTTCACGGACGCGGACAGCGATCCCGATCGCAACCTCGTGGTCGTCGACGAATTCCTGGCGAGGAAGGCGTTTCCGAACGAGTCCGCGGTCGGCAAGCGGATCCTGATCCGGATACGCACACCCGAACCCGAGTGGGTCGAGATCATCGGTGTCGTCGCGCACCAGCGCGTCACCTCGCTGGCCGATCCGGGACGCGAGCAGGTCTATTTCACCGAAGGCTTCGTCGGGTTCGGCGCGAATCGATGGGCCGTCCGCGCCGCCGGCAACCCGTCGCAGATCGCGAGCGCCGCGCGTGCGGCGGTGGTGAGCGTCGATCCGATGTTTCTCGTCACCGAGCTGCAGCCGATGGATGCGCTCGTCTGGAAGGCGCAGGCCGGAACGCGTTTCTCGCTCATGCTGATCGGTGTCTTTGCCGCCGTGGCCGCGCTCCTCGTTTCGGTCGGCCTGTACGGCGTCCTGTCCACGGTCGTCCGTCAGCGCACTGCGGAGATCGGCGTCCGGATGGCGCTCGGCGCCTCGCCGAACAGCATCCTCCGCTTTGTCGTCGGCCACGGGCTCCGCCTCAGCGCCGCCGGCATCGTGCTCGGCTTTCTCGCCGCGCTCGCGCTCACGCGGGTGATGACGACGATGCTCGTGGGGGTAAGGGCGACCGATCCAATGACGTTTGCGGCGATGGGAGTTGTCTTCTTCAGCATCGCCGCGTTGTCGTCATGGCCGCCCGCGCGGCGCGCTGCCGGGCTGGATCCGACGACGGCGCTCCGCGAGGGCTAGCCGAAAGAAGGTTCCGTGGAGAATCCTTTCGAGCGTAGGCCGGATGAAGTCGAGACCGGCACATTTTCTGCCGCTCCGACCGAACCGCCGCGCGACCGCAGTGCTGCGGCCGGCGACGAGGTCGGCTCCTATCGGCTGATCTCGGAACTGGGCCGCGGCGGCATGGGCGCCGTATGGCTGGCCGAGCGCACCGACGGCCAACTTAAGCGGCAGGTCGCGCTGAAGCTGCCGCATCTGGCATGGGGCGGCGCGCTGGCCGAGCGATTGACGCGCGAGCGCGACATCCTCGCGTCGCTCGAGCATGCGCACATCGCGCGCCTGTACGATGCCGGCGTCGACCGCGAAGGACGACCGTACCTCGCGATGGAGTACGTCGAGGGTCAGCCTATCGACGTGTACTGCCGCGAGCGTGCGTTGCCGCTGCGCGGGCGGATCGATCTGCTGCTGCAGGTGGCGGCTGCGGTAGCCCACGCGCACGCCCGGCTGGTGGTCCACCGCGACCTGAAGCCGGGCAACATCCTCGTCACCGCCGACGGCCAGGTGCAGCTGCTCGATTTCGGCATCGCGAAGCTGATGGAGGGCGACCGCACCGAAAAGACCTTCCTGACCGAGCTGGCGGGCCGCGCGCTGACGCCAGACTACGCCAGCCCCGAGCAAATCCGCGGCGAGCCACTAGGCACCGCGAGCGACGTCTACAGCCTGGGCGCGGTGGCCTACGAGCTGTTGACCGACACGCGGCCCTATCGGCTCAAGCGCGGGACTCCAGCGGAGCTCGAAGAGGCGATCACGTCGATCGACGCGCCACGCGCGAGCGAGGCGGCGAAGGAGCCGGCGCTGCGCCGGCAGCTCAAAGGGGATCTCGACGCGATCCTGAACAAGGCGCTGAAGAAGGACAGCGGCCAGCGCTATGCGACCGTCGAGGCGTTCGCCGAAGACCTGCGCCGCCACCTGAACCAGCAGCCGGTGCTGGCGCAGCCCGACCGCTTCGGCTACCGGGCGCGCAAATTCGTTCGGCGCTACCGGCTTCAGGTCGCTGCAGGCGTCATCGTTGCGCTGGCGCTCGTCGCGGGCGCAGGCATTGCGCTCTGGCAGGCGCAGCGCGCGCGGGCGCAGGCGGCGCGCGCCGAAGAGGTCAAGGGCCTCGTGTTGTCGATCTTCAAGGACGCTGATACCGCCGGCGGCGGCAGCCGCAAGACGAGCGCCGCCGACTTGCTCGAACAGGCGCGGGCACGCCTCGCTGCGGTGCCGGTGAGCGATCCGGCGGTCCGCGCCGAGCTCCTGACATCGATCGGTGTGAGTTTCGTCGGCCTGGGTGAATACAAGCAGGCGACACAAGTTCTCGAAGATGCCACCAAGCTCGCGGTGGCGCAGCTCGGGGCCGGGCATCGAGAAACGATTAACGCGCAGCTTGCGCTCGGTGAGGCGCTGGTCGAGATCGGTCAGAAAGAGCGCGCGGGACCGCACCTCGACGCCGCGGAGCAGGGGATGCGCCGCATCGGCGACACCGCCGGCCTCGTGAACGCGCTTCGCTGGAAGGCGAACCTGCGCGTCGAGGAGTCCCGCCACGACGAGGCGATCGCGGCGGCAACCGAAGCGGTGCAGCTTGCCGAAGCGCGGCTCGTGGCGACCAACAAACGCATCGTGATGCTCGCCAACCACACGCTGGCCGCGACGCGTATCGATGCGAATCGTAGCGGACGCGTCGAGCCGGCGCGGCGGACCTACGAGTTGGCGCGCGAGATCGACGGCGGCCGCGTGACAGTGGATCTGCTCAATGGCCGCTCGTTGTACGCGTACGCGCTGGTGCTCGAAGGCGAGCTTCAGAAGGGCGTGTCCGAGCTCAAGCCACTCGTTCAGCAGCAGATCGAGCTCCTCGGCAATCATACCGACGTTCAGAGGACGCTCGGGCGCCTCGCGAACGCGTCGATGGCGATCGGTGATCCTCTGACTGCCATTGACAGTCTTCGGCATGGGTTGCGCATTGAACGTGCTCTGTATGGAGAGCGTCCGACAACAGACTACGGTCTCTTTCAATTGGTATTGGGGCGCGCGCTTGCCAATGCTCGCCGCTATAAGGAAGCGGAGAAGGAACTGAGTCAGGCGAATCAGATTCTGGCGGCCACGCTCAAGCCGGATGATTTCAACGCCCGCCTCGCGCCCGGGGCCTGGGGGTACGTGCTGACCCGCGTCGGGCGTTTGGACGAGGCGGACGCGATCTTTGCGCGGCTGCTCTCGCGACCCTTCAGCCAGCCGCTGGAAGAGGCCCACACGAAGCAGCGCCTGGGCATCCTGCGAAGCGCACAGAGACGTCATGCCGAGGCGCAGACGCTGCTTCGCGAAGCGGCGGCGTTCTTCTCCAAGCTGCCGCTGGCGACGAATCACGCGGTGACACTCGCGGCGCTCGGCGAGGCTCAAATCGAAGCGGGGCTGGCGACTGAAGCTCTCGACTGTTTGAGTAAGGCAAAAAGCCTGTTCGAGAAGCTGCAGCCGTCCATGTCGCCCGATCGCGCTGATGTGCTCGTCAGCCTCGCCCGCGGTCAGCTTGCGGTTGGCCGGACTGAGGAGGCGGTCGCGTCGGCAGATCAGGCCGCGGCGTTCTGGAGGTCCTTCGACCCGGCTAACCGCAGTGCCGGCATCGCGCTGCTGTGGCACGCACGCGCGTTGCAGGCAGCCGGTCGTCAGCCGGAGGCGGCTGAAATCCTGCGGCAGGCCGGCGCCATTCTCGCTACCAAAGGACTGCCGGCCGAACGCTCGTTGCTCGAACGGACCGAGCGGTAGGCGAAACGCACGGCCCGCCGCTGACGAGCGCCTACTTCGCGACCCGCCGGCGTCGAGCCCACAGTCCCGCGAGGCCGCTGCCGAGGAGAAGAACGGTGGCCGGCTCAGGGACCGGCGCCGGCGTGAACTCGTAGTCGAGAGCTTCGAAGCCATACGAGCCGTCGGTGCGTCGCAGGTTCATGCGCACCCGTCCCTCTCCCTCGAGGTCGACCTGGAACAGCGGGTCTCCTATCGGGACGTCCAGGAAACCGGCGACTCGGCCGCTGAAACTGAACGGCCCGATCAACCTAACCAGTTCTCCGCCGTCGGGGACGGCGAAGGCGGGCGCGTCGAAGGTGAACGTGCCCCTCAGCGCGAGGCTGCCTGGTCCCGCCGGATTGCCGAAGGTCACGCCGCGGATGGTTGCATTGACCTGCCCGAGATCGAAGTAACGCAGCTCGCTGCCGAAGACCGTGCCCAAGTCGACCGGCGTGCCTGGATCGCAGGGACCGCAGGTAAACGCGCCGGACGTCGCTATGGCCGGAAAGAGGCCCTGGAGAACGAACTCGTCGCCTCGAAATCCGTAGAGCGGCGGATCGCCGGTTTCGAAACCAATACCACCCTGTCGGATGACGATGGTGTCGGCGCGCGCTACGGCCGGTGTCGCCGCTGCGATCGCCAGGAAAATGATAGCGGCTGTTGCGCGAGGAATTGGGCCGCGAACTGCCTTGCGTCGCCGGCGAACCAACACTCCCGCCAGGCCACCGCCGACGAGCAGCAGCGTCCCCGGCTCTGGAACTGGCGCGGGCGACGGCGAGAACCCGTATCCCAAGTGCACAAAACCGATAAGGCCCTCGTCGCCGCCGCCGAGATGCAGTCGTCCCTGACCTTGGCCCGTAAGGTCAAGCTGAAACAGCGGCTCGCCAAATGGTGAGCCGTTTCTGAAGCCAGCAATTTGGGCGGTGAACGCAAAAGGAAAGTCCAGGTGCGACACAGATCCATCCGCCGCGGGCAGCCGGACGGCCGGCGCGTCGAACGTGGCCGTTCCCCGAAGCTCCAGCGGAAACTCGAGGTTTGGCCCCCAATCGTAGACCGTCCCAGCGACGGTCCCGACGGCGATGCCGAGGTAGAAGTCTTGGGGCTCGCTACCGAAAACGGTACCGATGTCTACGAGGGTGCCTGGCGCGCATCCCGTCACATCGCAGGCTCGGAACCCCGACGTTGCGATCGCGGGGTGGAGAATCGCCAGGTCGACGTCGTCACCCCGCAGGAACATGTCCGGCGGATCGCCCGTATCGAGCCTGGCACCGCCGTCTTGAATGACGATGGTGTCGGCCCGTACACTTCCCGGCAGCGCCGCCGCGAAGGCCAGAACGGCAACCGTAACGCTCAGCAGGGGGCGACGCATAGCCATCCTCCTCCCAGACTCGGCAGGTATTTGCTCTGGTTCGCTTCGGCGGGGCCTCCTTCGGTCAGCGCTTTACCACTCGCGGCGAGGCCGATTCGAGTCGTGCAGCCGGCATGCCACGGGCCAGACTCGGCGCAGAACGCCGGGGTCGCGGACGCGCCAGCTGCACGAACCGCCGTCCTCTGGAGGAGCGTGCCGGGCCGATGCCTTGTCTGCGCATCTCCCGTCGATTAGACTTCCGGCCCGCACGGTTGCTTCATGAACCTCGAGCCGGGGACGCTTTTGTCCCACTACCGGTTGATCGAGAAGGTCGGCCAGGGCGGGATGGGTGTGGTCTATCGGGCATTCGACACCCACCTCGAGCGCGAGGTCGCCCTGAAGTTCCTGCCTGAGGAGTTCGCTGCCGACCCTGACCGTCTCGCTCGCTTCATCCGGGAAGCGAAGACAATCGCCGCGCTAAATCATCCGAACATCGTCGGTATCCACTCGGTCGAAGAAGAACGCGGCGTCCGCTTCATCACGATGGAGTTCGTACGCGGCAAGACGCTGAAGCAGCTCATCCCGCGAAAGGGCCTATCGACTAAGGAGCTGCTCGCGCTCGCGGTTCCGATGGTCGAAGCAGTGAGTGTGGCACACGAACAGGGCATCACCCATCGCGATTTGAAGCCCGACAACATCATGATCACCCCCGATGGCCGGGTGAAGATTCTCGACCTCGGACTCGCAATCACAAAACCGCTGGAGCCGGCGACGGCTCAAAGCGAGGTGACGACTTCAACTGATGAAGTGGGGCTGATGATCGGCACGGCAGCTTACATGTCGCCGGAGCAGATCGAAGGCCGGCGGGTGGACCACCGCGCCGACATCTTCGCCCTCGGAGTGATCCTCTACGAGATGGCGACCGGTCAGCGGCCGTTCAAAGGCAGCTCGAGCCTCCAGGTCATTTCGTCGATCTTGCACGACACCCCGGTCCCCATGAGCGAGCTTAACCCGTTGCATCCTCATGAGCTCGATCGCGTCGTCCGGCACAGCCTGGCAAAGGATCGGGAACGGCGGTATCAGACGGCGAAGGATGTCCGAAACGATCTCGACGAACTAAAGCGGGAGCTGGACTCTGGCGTGAGCCCGGTTGTGGGGTCCGTCCGGCCACCGGCGACTCGCCGAGCTGCATACGTGCTGGCCTTCGGCCTGATCGTCGCTGTTGTCGGAATACTCTCGGTGGCAGAGCTCAGGAATACTTGGGGTGGCCGAGCGGTGGCCAAACGGAATTCCATTGCCATCCTCCCGCTGAAAAACCTGAGCGCTGATCAGGAGAACGAGTACTTCAGCGACGGCGTCACCGAAGACATCGCGGCGCAGCTTGCCAAGGTGGGGGAGCTGCGTATCATCGCCGGGGCGTCTGCGGCGCGCTACAGGGATCGACGTAAGAGCCCGATTGAGCTCGGCTCCACGCTGGGCGTTGCAACTGTGCTCGACGGCAGCGTACGCCGCGCCGGCGATCGGGTGCGCATCGTCAGTCAGCTTCTCGATGTGAGGACCGGCGAGCAGTTGTGGTCCGAAACCTACGACCGCGAGCTGAAGGACATCTTCGCGATTCAGGCGGATGTCGCCCGGCAGATCGCCATCGCGCTCACCGGCGAACTGTCGTCCGCGGATGCAGCGCGGCTGCATCCCCGGCGGCCGCAAGACCTCGACGCCTTTGATCTCTACCTGCGGGGACGGTACTACTGGAACATGCGGTCGAGCGACAGCCTGAAGCGCAGCATCCAGTACTTCCAGGAGGCCATCGAGCGCGATCCGGATTACGCCCTTGCATACGCCGGCCTGGCCGACGCCTACAACCTTCTCGGCGTGTACGGTGTGGTTCCGCGCGGCGAGGCTGGAGCCCGCGCCAGCGCCGCTGCATCGAAGGCTCTCGCCCTCGATGAGTCGTTGGCCGAAGCGCACGCCTCGCTTGCGCTGGTGCACCAGGAACGGTTCGAGTGGGATGCCGCCGAGCGGGGTTTCAGGCGTGCGCTCGAGCTGAAGCCAAGCTACGCCACCGCGCATCACTGGTATGCGGCTTATCTCGCAGGCCGCGGACGTTCCCCCGAGGCGCTGACCGAGATTCGACGGGCGCTCGCGCTGGACCCGTTGTCGATCAGCATCAACTCTGAGCTGGCGGCGATCCTGATTCTCGCGCGCCGTTTCGACGAAGCGATCGGCCAGGTCGAGGGGAGCCTGGAATTAGACCCTTCGTTCGGTCGTGCGCACATGGTCCTGGCCGAAGCGTATGCCCATAAAGGCGCATACGACCGGGCGCTCGAAGAAGCCGAACGCGCGGTGGCGCTCGACGGGCGAACCACGGAGCTGCGCGCAAATGTCGGCTACGTTCTGGCGCTGGCAGGCCGAGACGCCGAAGCAGAGAAAATTGCCTTCGAGCTCGCCAAGCTGCATGAAAAGAGGGAAGATGGCGCGGCCGGAGCTGTCGCCACCGTTTACGCGGGTCTCGGCCTGAACGATCGCGCGTTCGAGTGGCTCGATCGCGCGCGTGAGCAGCGGGATCCCGTGATCGGCTCGCTGCAGGCGGATCCCAGGTTCGACAGCCTTCGATCGGATCCCCGGTTTGCACGATTTCTCCGGGAAGTCGGTCTCGCGCCTTAGGCCACGCCGCTCGCACATCTCGAGGAGGAAACGATGAGCGACAACCTGCACAAGTTCCTGATTGCTCTCGCATCGGATCCCGACCTGATGGATCGGTTCGAGGCAGACCCCCGCGGTGAGCTCAACAAGGCGGGTCTTACTTCAACAGAGAAGGCCGCCGTCCTAACGCACGACCCGGCGGAACTTCGCACCGCGCTCGGGAACTCTCCTACCGCGGACGTTCTGACCCGCGTGTTGAAGCACCCGAGAAGGAGAAGAAAGGCTAGAAAGGCCGCGCGGAAAGTTGTGAGGAAGATGAGGAAGGCGCGAAGGAAGACCCGTCGGAGCGTCCGGAAGGCACCGCGGAAGCAGAGGGCATACGGCCGCCGGGCACGCGCGAGGGCGAAGGTCTGATCACCAAAGCGGGGAGCCCGCGCCGCGGATCCCTGATCGTTGTCGGCACCGGCATCAACCTCATCGGCCAGACGACGCTCGAGGCTGTGGCGTGTATGCAGCGCGCCGAAAAACTGCTTTATTTGGTGGGCCAGCCGTCGACCGCAATCTGGCTCAGGGAGCTCAACCCTACAGCATGCACGCTCGACGACTGTTATGCCCTTGGGAAGCCGCGCGAGCAGGCCTACCGCGAGATGACGAGGCGGATCCTCTCTGAGGTCCGTGCGGGCTTCCGCGTCTGCGCTGCGTTTTACGGCCATCCCGGCGTTCTCGTCGACGCGACGCACGACGCGATTCGACGAGCGCGCCGGGAAGGCTTTCCGGCCAGGATGCTCCCAGGTGTTTCCGCCGACGGATGCCTATTCGCCGATCTCGGAATTGATCCGGGCGAGCATGGTTGCCAGAGCTTCGAGGCCACCGACTTTCTCGCGTCGCACCGGCGGTTCGATTCTTCGAGCGGTCTGATTCTGTGGCAGGTAGGTGTGCTGGGCGAGGGCAGCATTCGTAAGGCGATGGCGTGTCGATCGGAGCGTCTCCGAGTGCTGACCAGTGTCCTCCGCCGGCACTATGCAATGGACCACCGGGTCGTGTTGTACGAAGCCGCTCAGTACCCGGTATGCAATCCGATCATCAAGCGGATGGCCCTGTCCAAGCTGTCGCAGACTACCGTCCTGCCCATGGCGACCCTGTACGTTCCCCCAAAGCGGCCGCGGCCGCTCGACCCGAAGATCATGCGGTGGTTGGACGAGGACTGAGGTGTCTACGGCCCGGTCTGGGGCGCAGGCTCACCCCAAGATCCTTCGCAGCTCACCTCCGCCCATGCCGGTGTTGTACGGCGGCGTGTCCGGCTCGAACTCCTTGCCGCGCGCGAGCGCGCCGACGGGAACCGGATCGAAGCCGGCGTCTTTGACGAGACCGGCCACAATCCCCAGCGCGTCGGGATCGTCGCTCGCGAGCGGAATGCCGACCTGGTCGCCCTTGCGATGGGCCTCGCTTCCGAGCGTCTTGTAATACACGGTGTTGAACGCCTTCACCCACCTCACGTTCGGAAACATGGCAGCTGCCCACGCAGCGCTGCCGCCGCGATGGGCAGTGGCCTGACGCGCGATATCTCCGTCACGACGCTCGTACGCGTTCCCCGTGTCCATTACGATCTTGCCGGTTAGGACTGACGCGAGATCGCGCGCGAGGTCGGGAATCGCCTTGAGCGGTACCGTCAGCATCACGACGTCGCCGAACGCGGCGGCTTCCATCGGAGTGCCCGCTGACGCACGCGGACCGATCTCGTGGACGAGCGGCTTCAGCTGGTCGGGGTGACGTGAGGCGAGGCGTACCTCGTGCCCGGCATCGGCCCACAGCTTTGCCAGCGTGGATCCGATCATTCCTGCGCCGACAATTCCTATACGCATAATCCTCTATGACCGCCGATGCGCGGTGAGGGATCCCTGCATGAGCTTTGATTCCGGCGAGCGCCGCTATGATCGAAGCATGTTGAAAGACGCACCGATCGTTCCATACATACCGGCGAAGGACGTCGCGCGAGCGCGCACGTTCTACGAAGAAAAGGTCGGCCTCGTGCCGCGTGAAGAGGTGGCTGGAGGCGTCGTGTACGAGTGCGGCAAGGGGTCGTGGGTCTTCCTTTATCCGACCCCCGGCGCCGGTACGTCGAAGGCGAGTCAGGCGTTCTGGCAGGTCGCGGACGTCGAGGCTGAGGTCGCGCAGCTGAAAGCCAGGGGCGTGGTCTTCGAGGAGTACGACAGGCCCGGTCTCAAGACGGTCAACGGCATCATGACGGCCGGGAACAACAAGGCCGCATGGTTCAAGGACCCAGAGGGAAACATCATGGCGATCATTCAACTCTAGCGCATGCGCACCGCGACCCTCATCGCCACGACTCTTCTCGTCGCGCAGGCTGTTGTTTCACCGCCGATCCACCGCTTCGATGGCACGCCGGTTTCCGCCGGGCTGATCGACACGGAAGCGCGGCGGATGATGGCTGATGCCAGGGTGCAGGGCCTCGCAATGGCGGCCGTCGACGATGGGAAAGTCGTGTTCGTGCGGGCGTGGGGACATCGCAACGTCGAGAAGAAGCTGCCGCTCGAGATCGACACGATCATGTACGGCGCGTCGCTCACGAAGTTCGCGTTCGCCTACATGGTGATGCAGCTCGTGGATGAGGGGAAGATCGATCTCGATCGGTCGATCGCCGACTACCTGCCGAAACCGCTGCCGGAGTATGAATTCTACGCTGCACTCAGCACCGACGAGCGGTGGCGCAAGTTGACGGCGCGCATCCTGCTGAGCCACACCAGCGGCCTCGCCAACTTCGCGTTCCTCGAGCCGGACGACGAGAAGATGCGGCTCCACTTCGATCCCGGCAGCCGCTACGCGTATTCGGGCGAAGGCTACATCCTGATGCAGTTCGTCCTGGAAACCGGCCTCGGCCTCAAGCTCGGGGACGAGATGCAGCGCCGCGTGTTCGATCGTTTCAGGATGACGCGCACCGCCATGATGTGGCGTGAGGACTTCGCCGGCAATCTCGCCGACGGTTACGGCGGAGACGGCTCTTTCGAGGCGCACAGCCGCCGGAGCCGGCCTCGCGCCGCGGGATCGATGGACACCACGATCGACGACTTCGCGAAGTTCCTCGCCGGTTTCGTTCGCGGCGAAGGTCTGTCGGCTCGCTCGCGCGCCGAGATGGTCAAGCCGCAGATTCCGATCGCGACACCGAGTCAGTTCCCGACCTTCCTCGAGACCTCCTCGCCTGCGATGCAGGCGATCAAGCTGTCGGCCGGCCTTGGCGTGATCACGTTCGAGGGTCCGTATGGACGCGCCTTTTTCAAGGGTGGACACAACGACACGACCGGGAACCAGGCAATCTGCGTCGAGACAACCAGGCGATGCGTGCTGTACCTCGCAAACGACGTGCGTGCGGAGAGTCTCTATCAGCGGTTGACGGAGGCGACGCTCGGCGATCCGGGGATGCCATGGTCGTGGGAGGGATACAAGCCCTACGAGGTTCGAACAGGTTCGAATAGGTTCGATTAGGTTCGAAAGGGGTCACGGCTGACGGCGGTCGAGAAACGCTCGCAACGATTCCACAGCCCGTCGGTTGTCGGCAGCTGCCTCTCGAACCACGGGCGGCACGGCAGGCTCGTCGGCCGTTTCGGGCCAGTGATTCCGGATCTGCTTCCTCTGCGCAGCGGTGAGATGCCACGACAGCGGCTGGTCGTCGCTCAAGCGAAACGTGAAGTGCCCGAGGTCGACGTCGTAGTCGCTCTTCCACACCTTTTGAACGAGCGTCAGCTCGACCTGGTTGCGGGCCAGCTGTGAAGTGGCCCGCATCCGCAACAGCGTCTCGATTGGCGCGCTGACGGTACGGGCAAGCGTGTCGCGCTTCAAGTCCGGGAGCGGTCCCTGGTCGATCATTCCGCTGGCGCGAATCTCGACGAGCGCAATCTTCGTCGCCGCCCGTCCCCGCCTCCGCAGCCATTCATTCACCACGTCCAGCGCGCTGACGATGCCGGAGTTGTCGTAGTAGCCGCCATCAACCGCGCGGAACACGCGTCCGGTGAAATCGGGCGCGACGTCCGGACGCGAGTGAGGAGACACGTACGGAAATGTCGCCGACAGGCGCGCGGCGGTGACGAGCTTCAGATCCCTGCCGGGCAGCATCTCGGCCAGATCGCGGCGCCCGCTGGCCTGTCGGGGTTCGATCGTCACGGGCGACAGGATCAACCGCTCTCCGGTTTCCTGCACCGTCGCGTTGAAGAGTGCGATCGGCCGCCAACCGGCGCGGATGCCATCCGTCCACGCGCCCAGCGTTCGATTGCTGTCGGCAAGGTGCGTTCCCCATCGCTGCTCGAGCGCCCACCCGCGATCCCAGATTCCCAGCAACCGGCCGAGATACGTGCGATGCACGTCGAGGAACGCGAATCCCCAGACCGCGGCCGACAGGCTGGACTCTCCACTCGCGGCCACGACCTCCTCCATCATGGGCACCGATCCGTCCGTGAAACCGTCCACGTAGTACAGCGATCCAACGGCGCCGCCCGAGACGGCGCTGATGAGCGTGACCTGCTCGTGAAAGCCGGGGATCTCCTGCCCGAGCCGCTGGAAGACGTGCGTGGTCCACAGCGACGCGGTGATCCCGCCGCCGCTCGCCGCCACGATCACGAGCGTGCCCGCGTCCTTTGCCACGCGCGCCGCGAGCGCGGCTCGTGAATCCAGTCGTGCGTTGCGCCATTCGCTCACGGGATAGCGATGATCGAACGGGCGCAGGATCGTCCACACCACGAGCGTCGTCACGATGAGCGGGATCGTGGGTATGCGAAGCCGGTCGCACATGAACGCAACGAACCCGAGCACCCAGACGAGAACCATGAAGAGGGCGATCAGGTAGGCCAGCGCGGGAATCGACCACGTGAACGGATCCCAGGATTCCACGTTGGCGGTCTGGCTCCACGGCTTTGCCAGAAAGCCTGTGCCGAGGAAGATCGCGATGGCGAACATACCGAACAAGAGCGCGCGCCAGTGCAGGACTCGGTAGGCGGCCAGGTACTTGGAGTGGTCGAAGCTTCGCGGCGCGTAGAGCGTTCCGTACGGGGTGTAACTGAGTATCCATTCCGGGATGATTCGCGGCGGCGGGATCAGGGCGAAGGCGGAACCGAGCAGCCGCGCCGCGACAGCGGCCGCCACGCCGCCAGCCACCGCCTTCACCACGCCCGCGCGCGACGCGTCGGCCCCTCCGAAGAGCGTCCACATGAGCGGCAGCACGAGGAGCAGGCTCGCCGTCGCGCGCCCTGGCGTGACGACGCTCGTGTCGAGTTGCGGGTGCGTGTACGCGCCGGTCTTCCAGTTCTCGTGATCGTCGCCGTCGATGAGGAGGCCGACGCGCAGCGGCGTCGACACCCAGATCACGCGCCTGGTGTATTCGATGGACCACGCACACAGGCAGGCGTAAAAGATCACGATCGCGATCCCGCGCCAGTCCAGTTGGAAGAGGTTGCCAAGGATCGCCGGCGCTTTCCACGGCGCAATCAACGGAAATGCCAGGAAGGCCAGGCCGAGAACCAGCGGATACCGGACGAAGAAAAGATATTGAGGAAGGTATTTGAGTCGCGTCCGCGGGTCAGCGACGATGTCCCTGAAAGACCGGCGTCGCCGTGCCGGTGGCGTCCCGCTCACGCGCGCAGTATGGCAGATTCTCCTACAGTCCCAGACGGTTCGACAGGAGACACAGGCTCGTCATCCACATGAGCAGCGCGTCGGCGCGGCCGCGGCCGGCTGCGTCCATCGAGGGCACACTGTCGAGAAGCCTTGTCACCTTCGCGCGATCGTAGATGCCCGGGCCGTCGAGCGCGCGGCTGCGCAGCGTGTCCTGGAGGAACGCATACAGCCTGCCATCCTGCTGAATCGTAGCCGGCGGCGACATGAACGGGTGCTTCTGACGGGTGTAGACCGCGTCGGTCAGCACGTCCTTCGCCGCCTCGCGCAGGACGTACTTCTCGGTCATGCCCCTGATCTTCATCGAGACCGGCATGCGCGCCGCCTCTTCGACGACGTGATGGTCGAGGCAGGGGAGCCTGCCCTCGACCGAGTGCGCCATCTCCATGCGATCGCCCAGGTTGCTCAAGATGTAATTGGGCAGCATCGTCTTGCCCCAGATGTAGAGCGCCTGGTTCACGGGATGGCGACCCGCAAGCTGCCGTTCCACGTCGAGACAACTCAGCATCACGCGGAACGTATCGCGATCCGAAAAGGCCTCCCGGAAGCCGTCGTCTGCGACGCGGAGGAGGCCGGCGCCGATCTGAGCCCAGCCCTCAAGATTCGACGGAACGAACCCGAGAATGTGCTGAACGCTGTCGAGCGCGGTCGATCCCTGCGGCAGGAGCGTGCCGGCCGACACGCGGTTGGCGCCGTCGAGCTCTGCGAGAAGCTGCGCCTTGACGGCCGGGTCCAGGCCATTGCTCCCATACAGCAGGAGATCGCGGCGGAAATGCGGATAGCCGGCGAAGATCTCATCGCTCCCTTCGCCGGTCAGCACGACCTTGATCCCGGAGTCGCGGACGGCGCGGCTCAGAAGAAACTTGGCGATGGCGTGCGCGTTCGCAAACGGCCGCTCCGCGTGGTAGATCGCGTCGCTGAAGTGGTCGGCCATGTGCTCGGAGCGCACGTCGATGCGGCAGAACTCGGCGCCGGACTTCCTTGCCTGATCGCGGGCGAGGTCTCCCTCGTCGTAGTCGGCGTGATCGAACGACAGCGTGTAGGCGCGCAGCGGACGCGGCGAAAGCCGCGACGCGACACCGATGACGGCGCACGAGTCGATGCCGCCGCTCAGGTAGCACGCGACCGGCACGTCGGCGCGCAACCGAAGCCGGACTGCCTCCTCGAACGAGTGCTTCAGCCGCTCGATCCACTCGCGTCCGTCGTCCGTGGACTCCGTCCGGTCGGCCGTGGGGTAGTCCCAGTCCCAATACGGGATCACGCGAACGTGCTCGCCGTCGGTCAGGAGGTAACTGGCGGGCGGCAGCTGATAGATCCCGGCGAAGAGCGATCGGTCGGGCGGATGGGACACGAAGTGGACGTCGAACAGCGTTTCCCGATCCCAGCGGATCGGCACGCCCAGCTCGGCGAGCGCCTTGACCTCCGAGGCGAGGTAGAACGTCCCGTCGTGGACGGTGTAGTAGAGCGGCTTGATCCCGAACCGATCCCGCGCCGCGAAGAGCTGGCCATCCCGCGCGTCCCAGATGGCGAACGCGAACTCGCCTCTCAGCGAGTGAAGGGAGCGCGCGCCGCGATCCTCGAAGAGATGCAGCGCGATCTCGCTGTCCGAGCGCGTGCGGAACACGTGCCCCTCACGCTCGAGCTCGCAGCGGATCCGCTCGAAATCGTACAGCTCGCCATTCGCGACGATGCGGAGGCGCTCGTCTTCATTGGCGATCGGCTGATCGCCGGTCGTGAGATCAATGATGCTCAGCCGAGCGTGGCCCAGCGCCGCGCGGCCGTTCGGAGCGGTCCACACGTGCTGCGAGTCGGGGCCGCGGTGGCGCAGCCGCCCGGTGGCGCGACGGACCGCCGTCGCATCGATTCCGCCCTGCTTCGAAACGGCTGCAACGATTCCACACATGGCTAGAAAGACACCCACACGAGGAAGGGATCGTCGACGCGGACCACCGACTCCTGCCGATGCTGCCTCATGTATTCCCTTCGGATGAAATCGATGTTCCTGCTGCTCGTCTTATGTCGTTCGACGGGATACAACAGAACGAGAACGAACGACTCCTCCTTGACGATCACGTCGTCCTCTCCCCTGAACTGACCCTGAGCCTTGATGACGGTCAGCCCGTCCGGAAACAGGGGCGTCACAGTATCGTCTACAAACCGGGCGAACTCCTGTTCCGACACGGCGCCGTCCGGCCTGGCCGTGCCGAAGTACAGCTCAGTTCTGGCGAAGGCCAGGGCGCTGCCGCGCTGTCCCTGCGGCGCGCGGCGCCGGACGATCGGCTGATCCGGCCGGCGAACGTCGAGCTGCCGCACCGCGTAGACCTTCGAAACGGGGACCACCTGGGGGCTGAGATCGGGTCGTGCAGCGCACGCCGTTCCGAGCGTGAGCGCGACCATGACGGCTGCGGATCGAACGATCATCAGAAACGGACAGCCTACGTGTTTCATGGCTGTGAGTCGTCAGAGAACGGTTAAAGTTCCGTATGCGAAACGCCGGAATCGTCGGCTGTTCGGTTCTGCTTCTCGCCGCGGGGGCTGGAGGTCAGCAGCACGGCGACTGGGTGGCCTATGGCCGCGACGCCGGTGGCGAGCGCTATTCGCCGCTCGACGCAATCAACCGCGGCAACGTGGCATCGCTCGAGGTGGCCTGGACGTTCCGTACTGGCGATGCGTATGAACCGAAGCGCGGCCGACCGACGGCGTTCGAGGCCACGCCGCTCCATGTCGACGGCACGCTGTATCTGAGCACGCCGGTCGGGCGCGTGATCGCGCTGGACCCGGTGACCGGCCGGCAGCGCTGGGCCTTCGACGGCAAGGCGCCGCGCGATATGGGCTACGGCGACTTCGCGAGCCGAGGCGTGTCCGCGTGGCCTCTCGACTCTTCGTCGACCCCCGCCCGGAGCGGCGCACGCCGCATCTTCATCGCCACGATCGACGCGAGGCTCATCGCAATCGACGCGAAAACGGGCCTGCCGGTTCCGACGTTCGGCGAGAACGGCACGGTCGATCTCCGCAAGGGCCTGCGCATCGCCCCGAAGGGATTTGCAGATTACGAGGTCACGTCGCCGCCCGCCGTCATCGGAGACACCGTCGTCGTTGGATCTGCGGTGCAGGACAACGCATACACGGCTGAGCCGAGCGGCGAGGTCCGCGGCTTCGATGCGGTGACCGGGAAGCTGAAGTGGAGCTGGGACCCGATTCCGCAGGATCCGTCGGCCGTGGGCGCCGACACCTGGAAGAACAACAGCGCAGCAGAAACCGGTGCGGCTAACGCGTGGTCGGTGATCGTCGCCGATCCCGCCAGGAACCTCGTGTTCGTGCCGACCGGCAGCGCGAGCCCCGACTACTACGGCGGCGAACGGCTCGGCGCGAACCTCTTCTCCAATTCGGTCGTCGCACTCCGCGCCGACACGGGCGAGCGCGTCTGGCACTTTCAGACGGTCCATCACGATCTGTGGGACTACGACGTTGCGTCGCCGCCGATTCTGTTCGAGTGGAGCAAGGATGGCCGGACCGTTCCAGCGGTCGCCGTCGCGTCGAAGACCGGCCACCTGTTCATACTCGACCGCGAGACGGGGAAGCCGCTCATCCCCGTCGAGGAGCGTCCCGTTCCGAAGAGCGATGTCCCCGGTGAGGAAGCATCGCCAACGCAGCCGTTCCCGGCGGCGCCGCGCGCGCTCGCGCGTACATCGCTCAGGGCGGAAGAGGCGTGGGGCGCGACCGAAGAGGACCGCGCGTGGTGCCGCGATCGCATCGGCACGCTGCGAACCGGCGGCTTCTTCACGCCGCCGTCGCTTGGGGGCACGCTCGTCATCCCCGGCAACGTCGGCGGCATGGCGTGGGGTGGCATGGCGCACGACCGCGCGAGTCATCTCTTGATAATGCCGGTGAACAATCTCGCCGCCGAGGTCCGGCTGATCGCACGCGGTGACGTGGACGCCGAGCGAAACGCAGGGCGGCTCAGCGGCGACTTCGAGTACGCGCCGCAGCAGGGCACGGGGTACGCGCTCGTGCGGCGCCTGCTCCTCGGTCCAAAGACGACGCTTCCGTGCACGCCGCCGCCGTGGGGCACGCTTGCCGCCGTCAACGCGTCGACCGGCGAAGTCGTCTGGCAAGTTCCGCTCGGTCAGTTTCCCGGAACGGAAAAACTGCCGGGTGCGGCAGAGTGGGGCTCGATCGCGCTCGGCGGACCGATTGCGACGGCGGGAGGGCTCGTCTTCACCGCCGGCACTCTCGAGGCGGCAATGTACGCGTTCGACGTGCGGACCGGCAGGCGCCTATGGAAGGGGACGCTGCCGACGAGCGCTCGCGCGACGCCGATGACGTATCTCGGCGCCGACGGCCGTCAATACGTCGTCATCTCCGCCGGCGGCCACGGCGTGCAGATCGGGCCTCCGCTCGGCGATCACGTCGTTGCGTTCGCGTTGCCGAAGAGATAGCAGCATGGCTATCGAACCCGCATCGGCCGAAGGCAGATCCGAGCTTGTCGCGCGTCGTGCGACGACGCTGCTGCTGACGGGGCGGCCGGGCGTCGGAAAGACGACGGTCGTGCGGAAGGTTGCCGACAAGCTCCGACGAAAACCGGACGGCTTCTACACGGAGGAAGTGCGCGAGGGCCGCACGCGACGCGGGTTCCGCGCGGTCACGTTCGCGGGCGACACGCGGATCATCGCCGACATCGATTTCGGGCCGCCGCGCGTCGGTCGGTATGGAGTGGACGTCGAGGCGATCGACCAGCTCGCCGCCACGACCCTCCGGCGCCGCGGCGCCATGCTCTTCGCCGTCGACGAGATCGGGAAGATGGAGTGCATGTCCCCCCGTTTCGTCGAGGCCATGCAGGAACTTCTCGACGAGGGCCGCATCGTCGTCGCCACCGTCGGCGAGCGAGGCACGGGCTTCATCGCGGCGGTCAAAAGGCGTCCGGATGCGGAGCTGTGGGAGATCACGCGGGCAGCGCGAGACGATATGCCGTCGCGTGTCCTCGCCTGGCTCGCAGAGCGGATGTAGCGACTGCCGTCCGCTATAGAGATGCGCCGGCGACCGACAGCTCCGAACCGGTGACGTTCGAGCGCGCGAGCCGCCTCTCGTACATCCGGATCCAGATCCTGGCCGATTCGCGGAGCGCCTCGTTCTCCCGCGCGAGGCGCGAGAGCTCAGCCTGCAGGCCGGCCTGCTCCTCCTGTGGGTGCACTGCGTTCATGGGATGACCTCTACGGTGTTCCCAGTTTCATCACCGCACGTCACAAGGAGACGACGCTGCGGTGACGCCGGCGCAAACCTGCGCGAACCGCCTGGTGTGGAGACGCGGCGCGGTTAGTGCGTTGCCGGGAACGGCAGCGTATCCTGCGCGTCGAACTCGTCGAGGAGGACGATCGGCAGCTCGAACGGCATCCGCGGCGCGTACTTCTCGCGCGCCTGATCGAGCGAGATGAGGATCTGCTCCGCGAGCCAGCCTGGAGACACGACGCGCGCCAGCGGGCCGAAGCTGAGGATCCAGCTCTGGAGGGCATGGCTGGCGGCCACATCGAGCACGACGCGCACGGTGCCGTCGACTTGCGGCTGAAGCTGCTGGCTCGGGTGCCACTCGCGCGCGCGAACGTAGTCGGCGATGCTGGCGTCGAACTCGATCGCCACACGAATCGGCACACCGTTTCCCGCGGCGTCAAGCGCCTGAGGAATCTGCCACCGACCGACGTCTGCGCTCGCGGGCATGTGCCTGATGTATCGGCACACGATTCGCGTTCGTTAGGTCTGCGTCACTTCACCCGCGTCGTTACGCTGAAGAGGCGCAGGTTCGAATAGATCGCCATGCCCTCGACGTACATGGGCCAGTCGGTCTCGGCGCCCGATTCCGGCAGGGCGTACCACTCCCACATGCGGCTCGGGACGAGGACGTCGAGACGCTCGTGACGCTCATAGGTGACGTCGATGGCGCCGCGCATCGTGTACCGCCCGTCGAGATCCAGCCGCGTATTCAGCACGGCCCCGGCGGCATCGATGCACGCGCGTCCGCTCAGCGGCACGTCGTAGCCGCGCCGCGACTTTACGATCGTCGGCCGGGCCGATTCTTTGAAGGTTACGATGCGGCACGCACCCGCGCCGGAGTCGTCCATGTCGCCGGCGCGGAACGCCAGCCGCTGGTGATTTCTCGCGTGAAGCAGAAAGAGTCCGGTCGTGGGCAGGTTGATGTCCCGATAGAACCGCCCAAGGTTCCATTCAGCGCTGGCCTCGTTGATGCGTCGGAGCTGGCGCTGGCTGTCATCGTTCTGATCGAGAAAAAGATCCCGCAGACGCTCGTCCCGGTTTCGTCGCGAGCCGCCGTTTACCTCGAACGTGTCGCGAAACGCCGTCCAGATCTGGTTCGGCAGCTGGACGAGTAGGACGTCCGACCGCGTCTGGCGCCGTTGCTTGACGATGACGTCGGGCCGCACCGCCGCGATGTCGTCCGCCCACGCGAGGTGCCCGCGATCCGGTTCCTTCGGCGGTCCCGAGAATCGCTTGATGATCTGGACGTAGCGCTCTTCGACGACCGCGGTCGATATGGAGCGCTCGAATCGATCGACGTAGTCAGCCGCGCGAGTGAGCAGGACATCGACCGGGATCGACGCCGGGGACGGAGCGGGCGTCTGCGCCAGGAGCCGGACGGCAGGCGCCGCCACCACGCATGCGAGGAGCCAGCGCTTCATGTGGTCCTAAGTTACTATGAGGGGATGCCCCTCGACGAACGATCGATGTTCATGGAAAAGGCCGAGACCCGGCCCGGACGCTATCAGTGTCCAAAGTGCCGGCGAACCAACGAATACAGCATTCGGTGGGTCAAGCGATCGCGGAAAGACCGCCTTCCGGCCGGCGCAGACGAGGGCGACCGCGCCAGGTTCGCAAAGCTGCGCGACCATCTGCTCCGGCTGGACGACGAAGTGACGTGCAAGACGTGCGGCAAGAAGTTCGAGATCCCGTCGCAGCACTCGCTCATGTTCGTTGACCAGTTGTCGGGCCTGCCGAACGACGAAGAGCTCGAGCGGGAGATCGACGCCGCGGCGGGGGAGCCGGAAGCCCCACGCGATACCAGGCCGGCGCTGCCGCCGCGATTCACGCGAAAACCGAGCGGCTGGAAATAGGTCAGAAACTTAGCCAGCCCGTTCCCCGTAGACTGTCTCGATGAAGCGGATGGTCGCGGGTGCGGCGGCTCTCGCATGTTTTCTCACGGCCCAGCCCATTCCGGCCCAGGCGTGCACGACGTTCTGCGTCAAGGCCGGCGACTCGGTGCTGTTCGGTCGCAACTACGACTTCGAGATCGGCGGGGGCGCCCTCTTCGTCAACACCCGCGGCCTGAAGAAGCGGGGCTTCGCGCCCAACGGACCCGAGTGGGCTGCCGCGTACGGCAGCGTGACCTTCAACCAGTTCGGCCGCGACTTTCCGATGGGCGGCATGAACGAGAAGGGCCTCGTCGTCGAGCTGGCCTGGCTCGACGTGACAGAGTACCCCGCGCCGGACAACCGCGCCGAGCTCGGCGTGCTGGAATGGATTCAGTATCAGCTCGACACGGCCGCGACCGTCGCCGACGTCGTCAAGAGCAACGCCGCCGTTCGCATCTCCGGCGTCGCGCCGCTCCACTACCTGGTGAGCGACCCGACCGGAGCCGCCGCGACGATCGAGTTTCTCGGTGGGCGACTGGTTGTACACACAAACGAGTCACTGCCTGTGACCGTGCTCGCGAATACGAGCTACGAAGACTCGCTTCGCTTCTGGCGCCGGAAGGGAGAATCCAGCCTGCCGCGCGGATCCGGATCTGAGGCGCGCTTTGCGCGCACCGCAACGCAACTTGGAACGATGACCGGAGTCTCCGGGCGGCAGGCGATCGACCGTGCGTTCTCAATCCTCGGCAACGTAGCTCAACGCTCGACGCGATGGTCCATCGTGTACGATCAGACCGCGCAGATCGTGTACTTCCGCACGGACACGCATCACGATGTACGCCTCCTGCAGACGTCCGCGCTGAATTTCTCGTGCAGCGGACCCGTGCGGCTCGTCGACCTCGACCTGAAGGCAGGCGGCGACATCTCGGCTCACCTTGTTCCATACTCGGCGGAGGCCAACCAGCTGCTCGTCAACAAGAACTATCGAGCGAGCTCGGTGACGCGCCGTACTCCGCCGTCCGAGATCCAGGCCATTGCCGATCATCCGGCATTGGCAACCTGTTCATCAAAAGAATCCGCGCCAGATCGCGTCGATTGACGCGTGGACGAGCGCCGCGGCCATCAGGCCGCCGCTCTGCAAGTACGCCCGGCCGTAGAAGAAACCCGCGATCGTAGCGAGCAGGACGTAGCGCCAGTCAGGATGCGCACCGTTGTTCAGATGTGCGAGACCGAACACGACGGACGTGACGACGAGCGCACGGCCGGAATGGCCCCAGGTCTTCTGCAGAAAGTTCTGAATCAGGCCGCGGAAGAGCAGCTCCTCGGGAACCGCAATCGTGAGGAAGATCGCGAGAAATGAAAAAGCAAAGCTCGCGGCGCCGGTATCCGGATTGAACCGGACGAAACCTGTCGCGAGACCGAGCGGGATCACGAATGCGAGGCAGATCGCGAGGTTGATCGCGTAGGCCGACAGGTCGCTCCAGCCCAGCCGAAATCGATACCCGACTCCACCGAGTCGCCGGAAGGCGACGAAAAGCAGCAGCGCCAGATCGACGGCAAGGACGACGTTCAGCGTGTACGCCGCGCCTCCCTCCGGCCACGACCAGACGTCGCGGAACAGACGAAAGTCGAGCGGCAGCCACAGCGCGAGAATCGCGAGCGCGTCGGCCCAGGTCAGGCGCGACTTGAACGCGAGCAGGAGTGCCGGCCCGAGGACGAACACCGTCAGCTTCAGCGCAGCGTAGGTCGTGAAAGCTCCTGTCCCAAAAGCGTAGATGGCGTAAGGAACGAGCAAGAGCGCCGCTGCTCCGAGGAGTCGGCCGGGACGACGATCGAGCCAGGCCCCGAGCCGCTCGAAAAAGTCAGAGAGCCCCCCAAGAAAGTACGGGATGAGAAGGAGGAACAGCGTGAAGACAGTGGCCGCGAAAGGCAGGCCGCCATGGCCGCGTTCGAGGAGCAGCCGGCCGGCCGCGAGAGCAGTGCCGGCGGCAAGCGCAACGCTGACTAACGATCGGGTCGGAAACGCCAAGCCCGGATCTTACTATCGGGGTACTATCAGGCCGTCGGACGTGCCGCCCCCATGAGGCGCTCGAGATTCTCGGCGTTGAAGAACGCCTCCTTCGGGACGAGACCCTGGCGCGCCCGGAAGAACTGATTCGTGGCCTCCTGGTTTCCCCGCAGCGCCGCACGCAGCCGATAAACCTCCTCCGGCAATGGAAGGAACCGTGCCGCCGCCAAATTCTCGTGGAAGTCGGGCGTCGTCGCCTCGTTGCGGCGCGACTCGTACTCTGAGAGGCCGCCGTACAGCGGCCGTCGATATGTGAAGCAGGCGTCGAGCGCCGTGGTCAGAAGCTCCGCGTCGCGGAAGGCGTCGCAGATCCCGAGCGCCAGAAACGGATCCTTGTGAACGCCTGCATCGCCAACGAGGGCCCAGCCGAGTCCGTACGGCTTGCGGAAGAAGTTGGGAAGGTCGGCGCACCCGGCGAACCGTTCCTCTCGATGTCCATTCCGCACGCGCTCCGACAGGTCCGGAATGGCATCGATGACCGACATGAAATGGAGTTCGATGCTCGCCCTCACCGCGTGGAAGCACTGAATGCGCCAAGCGACGAAGATCCCGAAGAGCCCGTCGTTCGTCGGGAAACAAAAGACCGCGTTGTTTGGCCTGACATACACGCTCAACCCACGATCGGGAACGCCACTCCAGTACGACCAGTACCAGCAGGTGACCGGGGGGACAGCGTGGTATTCCGGCGCGCCGACGAAGTCGGCAAGCTGCGAGTGACGGCCGTCGGCGCCGATGACGATCGCGGCCCGTTCGCTGACGACGGCGCCGTCTGCCCGTGCCCGGCCGCGAATGCCGGTGACGCGATCGCCATCTGTCGTGAAGCCATCAACGCTGAAGGACGTTCTGATTTCGACGCCCGCTTCGACGGCCGCATCGACGAGCACCTCGTCTAGAACTGATCAGCGCGGGCCGTACCCGAGCGCCACGCCGTCCACGCAGAGCTCTTCACCTGCCAGCGGAAAATCGCCCGCATCCCACGTCATGGTGGTCACGGCGGGACAGTTGGTCGACGCGACGCGGTCCAGCAGTCCCCAGCGCGCCAGATAGCGCGGCCCGAGCCGATGAATGTAATGGCCGTGCGGGATATCGCTTGGAAACGTCGCACGGTCCACGAGGAGTACTCTGTAGCCCTTGCGAGCGAGCAGCATCGCGGTCGGCGCGCCGGCGCAGCGCGCACCGATGACGATCGCGTCGTAACTGTTCCGCGTCATGGCTGGCCCTCCAGCAGAAAAGGGGACGGTCACCTTTTTCAGCATTCAGAAATCTCGAGAAAGGTGACAGTCCCCTTTTTCCTCAGTGCTGCGGCCTCGGCTCTCCGTACAGGAAGTCGTCCATCATGACGATGTCGCGCCGGCGGGTGTCGTTGCGTCCAGGCGCCTTGTTGCCGGTCGTGATCTTCACGCGCGCGATCTTCGCGTCTTTGAAAACGATGCCGAAGAACGACAGGCTCGCATCGCCGGGCGACGCGGGGACGATGCCGCGGTAGATGACGTCGTAGTTCTCATCGACGTACTCGATGACCGTGGCGTCGCGCTCACGATGCCAGCTGCGCTTGTCATCCTCCTGCTCGTCAACGTCGGAGAAGACGGCGCCGAACCCGGTGGTCCGCGCCGGGACGTTCGTTCCGCCCGGCACGAAGAACTCGACCTCGGTCTCGTTGCTGCCGACCGGGCTGAAGAACCGCACAGGGCTGAACGGCTGGAAGATCGTCGCGTAGGTCGGATTGCCGAACGTCGACACGAGGCCGTCGAGAGGCGCCTGCACGAAGCCGGATCCGGGCGTCGTGATGTTGGCGCCGCGGCTGTTGAGAAATACGGTGAAGGGGGTAGGGCCGGGCGACGTGGCGGTCGAGCCGCCGCCGTCCCAGTTGATCTCGCGCCGGCCTTCGGCGAGCGGCCCGGGCGCGTTGCCGTTGTTGACCGCGCCGAGCGCGGCTCGGTACTGGTCGACCGTGGACTGAATGGACGCCGGATTCGGGCCGGCTGCCTGGAAGACGACGGGTCGAACGAACCGCTTGAAATCGTGGCCCTGCAAGTCGGCCGTGCCGAGAAGGGCGGCCGAGGTCACGAACACTGCAGCAACCACACCATCGAGAACTGTGAACGAACGCTGCTTCCTCACTGTTACTTCTGCCTTTCGCGAGAGCGGATTGTTTTCCCGGGGGGCAAACCCGGACTCTAACAATCCGCCGCCGATCGAATCATTCGGAAGGCGTTAGAAACGCGTGAGGAATCGGTTACCGGACGGCGAAGAGGGGCCGCGCCTTGTCGCCTGACACGAGCGCGTGCCGGCCGCGGTCGCTGAACTGCAGCTTCGATCCGGCGACAAGGTCCACCACTGTACGGGAGACCAGGACCTCTCCCTGGCGCGCGAGCGCGGCGATGCGCTGAGCGGCTTCGGCTACCGGTCCTTCGCCGGCGCCGCGCAGCCGATCGCACTCGCCGGTGTGGAGGCCGAGGCCGAGCGTCACGCCGAGGCGAGCTCCTTCGTCCGCGATGCGGCGGCCGCATCGGATCGCCCGTGCCGGACCGTCGAACGCGGCGAACACGCGGCCGCCCGACTGTTCGACGTCGCGCCCGTTGAAGAGCTGCGCCTCAGCGGACACGAGCGCCTGCACGCGCTCGATGTCGGATGCCGCGGCGGCAGACTCCGCGTCACCGATCGCCGTACAGAGAATCGTGGCCAGCACCTGGCTCGATTCGCCGCGCGCGAGCGTGCCGGAGAGAAACCGCTCGATCTCGTCGAGGAGCACGTCCTGATCGCCGACGAAGGGCAGATGGTCGTCGCCGGGGAGCTCAACGAATTGGGCGCTCGGGATCTGGCTCGCGACGTAGCGACCCTCTTCGACGAGAAGGCAGCGGTCGCCGGTGCGGTGCAGGACGAGCGTCGGAACCTGGATCGTCGGCAGCACGTGGCGCACGTCGATCTGCGCGTTCATCCGCGTGAGCGCCACGGCCGCCGCGGGGCTCGCGCCCATGCGGAGGTACGTCGCCCACCAGTCGCGGAACGCAGGATCGCCGGCCGCGCTCGGCGCGCGCAGTTCGACGCCGACGGGACCGCCCCAGCGCTCGAGGATCTCGCGGCAGAACGTCTCCCGCTCCTCGTGTGTCGGCGCCCACGGATAGTCGTCGGCGAACAGCCGGCGCGCGTAGGTACCGATCATGATGAGCGCTTCCGTCTTCTCCGGATACGTAGCGGCAAACAGGCTGCACATCGGCCCGCCTTCCGACACGCCCAGGAGCACCGCGCGGCGCGAGCCGGCCGCCGTCATCACCGCACGCACGTCGTCCATCCGCTCTTCGAGCGTCGGCAGTTCGGCGATCCGATCCGACAGGCCCGTGCCGCGCTTGTCGAACAGAATCAGGCGGGAGAAGCCGGCAAGCCGCCGCAGAAACCGCGCGAACGACGGCTCGTGCCAGAAGTACTCCAGGTGCGACACCCAGCCCATCACGAACACGAGATCGATCGGCCCTGTGCCGAGCACCTGATACGCGATGTTCACGTCGCCGCTGTGCGCGTAGTGGACCGGAAGGTGAGCGGCCGTTGACGACGGCTGAGGAACGCCTGGCGCCGGCGCTGACGCCGGAGGCGATTCCAGAACATCGGCGATGAACCGGTACCCGCGTCGATGTGCCGTCTCGATGATCCGCGGGCTGCGGGCATCGTCTCCGAGGGCCCGGCGGATTTCGCTGACGCAGACTTTCAGCGCGCCATCGCCGAGAAAGACGCCCGGCCACACGGCGCCGAGCAGTTCGTCCTTACTGATGAGCTGCCCCGGCCGTGAGGCCAGATACTCGAGGACCGCCAGCGCTTTCGGCGTCAGCGGGATTGGCCCCGATTGTCCGTTCAGGCGACCCGTCGAGAGATCCAGCTGGAAGCGATCGAAGGCAAACCGGCGTTCCAAGATGTCCCCGTGTACCCAGGGAGAGCGGCCCCACAATGGTCGCCCAACTCTAGCGTGTGTGTGAAGACCCTTCGATCAGGTAGCATCGGTGCCAAATGGACGAGGTCGATCGGCGCGAATTTCTCAAGCGCACCGGCGCCGCGGCGGCGTTCGGCGCGCTGGCGGGGGAGGACGTGGCGGCATCGGACGCGGATTTGTGCTTCAGGAGCGCAAGGGAGATCGCCGGGCTCGTTCGCGCGCGCAAGATCTCGGCGCGCGACGTCATGGCGGCGCACCTTGCGCAGATCGTGCGCGTGAACCCAAAGGTGAACGCGATCGTCGCGAAGCTGCCTGACGAGCGGTGTCTCGCGCTCGCGGACGCCGCCGATCGCCTCGCAGCGAAGGGTGGAGATCAGCCGCCGCTTTTCGGCCTTCCCATCGCTATCAAGGATCTCCAGCCGGCGGCCGGGTTCCGCTTCACGCGGGGATCGCCGATCTATAAGGATACGGTCGCCGAGGAGGACTCGGTGCTCGTCGCGCGCCTGCGGCGCGCAGGCGCCATCGTGATCGGCAAGACGAACACACCCGAGTTCGGCATGGGTTCTCACACCTATAACAAGGTGTACGGGACCACGTTCAATCCCTACGATCTGACGAAGAGCGCCGGCGGCTCGAGCGGCGGCGCCGGGGCCGCGCTCGCGACGGGCATGCTGCCCATCGCCGACGGCAGCGACCTCGGCGGATCGCTCCGCAACCCCGCAAACTTCAACAACATCGTCGCGCTGAGGCCCACGGTCGGCCTCGTGCCGAATGCGCCGAGCGCGTTTCCGTTCCTCGGCTTCAGCGTGAATGGACCGATGGCGCGGTCGGTGGCCGACACGGCCTTCCTGCTCAGCGTCATGGCAGGCGCCGATCCCCGCGATCCCGGCTGCTATCCATCGGATCCGTCCTCGTTCGCCAGGCCGCTCGATCGGCGCTTCCAGGGGACGCGCGTCGCCTGGTGTCCCGACCTTGGCGGGCTGCCGCTCGACTCGCGCGTGCGCGCGGTGCTCGACTCGCAGCGCAAGACGTTCGAGGCGCTCGGTTGCGTCGTCGAAGAGGCGTGTCCCGATCTGACGGGTGCCGACGACATCTTTCTCACGATCCGCCGCTGGCGGACGGCGGCCGCCCTTGGACCGATCCTCGACACACACCGCGCCGAGTTGAAGCCGGAGGCGGTTGGAGAAATCGAAGCGGGGCTCGCTGTCACCGCCGCCGACGTGGCGAACGCGCTGATGCGCCATGGAGAGCTGATGGACCGGGTGCGCCGGTTCCAGGAGAAACACGAGTTCATTCTCTGTGCGGTCAACCAGGTGCCGCCGTTCGATGCCACGCTCGACTGGCCGAAACAGATCGACGGCGTCAGGATGGATCACTACGTCGCGTGGATGAAATCGGCGTACTGGATCACGACGACCTTCTGCCCGGCTATTTCTGTGCCGGCGGGCTTCACGCCGGAGGGGCTGCCGGTCGGCATCCAGATCGTCGGGCGATATCGAGACGACTTTGCCGTGCTTCAAATCGGGCACGCATACGAGCAGGCCACGAAGTTCGGCAGCAGGCGGCCGGCGATTGCCGGCGCGCAGTCCGGATGATTGTCCGCCCGTCGGCGGCGACGCAGCTCCTCATCACGCAACCTGACCATGCGGCGCTGGCAGGCCGCATCATGCGCCAGTGGCGAGCGGGAGGGTTTCCCGAGGCGCCGCGGCGCGACTGGATCCTGCTCGCCGTCGAAGAACACGACAACGGCTGGCGCGAAGTAGACGCGGCGCCGATCCGGGACGAGGCGACGGGGCGTCTCCATGACTTCGTGACGGCGCCGGATGCGATCCGCCGCGGCGTCTGGCCGCGCGCGGTCGAGCGACTCGCCGCCACTCCTTACACCGCCGCGCTCGTCGCCCAGCATGCCGCTCACGTTTACGGCCGCTACCGCGGCGATCCGGCCTGGGCGGCGTTCTTCGTCGAGATGGAAGCGTCCCGCGATCGCCACCTTCGCGCCGCGGGATCGATCCCCTTCGACGAATTCCTGCGCGAGTACTTCTACGTTCGAATCGGCGATCTGCTGTCGCTGGCCTTCTGTACTGGATGGTCCGAGGTGCAGGCCGACGTGCCGGGCTACGAGATACGGCTCGACCAGGGTCGCGTGACGATCGCGCCGGACCCGTTCGAGGGCCGCGAGGTTCGGCTGGAGGTCAAAGCGCGAGAACTGCCGAACCGGCCGTTCGGATCGATATTGGAGGCCGAGGCGGCGTTCGCCGCCGCGCGAAGCGTCATCGTTCGCGGCGTGGCGGTGGGAACGAACTCCTAAACACAGAGCTCAGGTCCGCGTAGCCGCGTACTCCGCGGCTAATTGTTTCCAAATTGTTTCCGCGGCATGGGACGAAACACGGGACGAGCGACGGAACCGTCCGCGGCCAGCCATGCGCGACCCTGTGATGACCCATGCGCGCTTGTGATAAGTCGCGTACTTGCGGTGACGGATGTAAGATACGCGCCACCCAGGAGGGGAGAATGAGGTTCGCGATCGCCCTTATCGTCGCACTGCTCCTGCCGGCAGGCGCCGCCGCTCAATCGGCCGATGCCACCCTGACCGGAACCATCAAGGACTCCAGCGGCGCCGTCGTCCCCGGCGTCACCATCACGGCCCGCAACACGGGCACCAACGAAACACGAACGGCGGTCACGAGCGCAGAGGGGCTCTACCGCATCACGAACCTGCCGCGCGGCCCGTACGAAGTAAAGGCGGAGCTGCAAAGCTTCAAGACGATCACGCAGTCGGACGTGCTACTCACCGTCGGCGACACCGTGCGGCTCGATTTCTTGATGGAGCTCGGCGCGTTGTCGGAAGTAGTCACGGTCGAATCGCAGGCGTCGCTCATCAACACGGAAGAGGGACGCATTTCGAGCCTCGTCGACGAGAAGCGCGTCGCGGAGCTGCCGCTGAACGGCCGGAACGTGTTCCAGCTGATCGAGCTGCAGCCGGGCGCGGTCGGCAATCCCGGCAACGCGGTGCTTGGCGGCTCGGCGGGCGGCAACTCCGCGTTCGTCAACGGCCAGCGGAACCGCGCGAACAACTTCCTGCTCGACGGCACCGATAACAACGATCAGTTCACGGCAGGGCGGCCCGCCGTCAATCCGAACGTCGACGTGATCCAGGAGTTCCGGATCTCGTCCAACAACTTCTCCGCCGAGTTCGGACGCAACAGCGCCTCCGTCGTGAACGTCGTCACCAAGTCCGGCACGAACACAGTGCACGGCACCGTGTACGAGTTCCTGCGGAACGACGCGCTCGACGCGCGGACGGTCTTCGCCGTGAAAGTCGACCCCCTGAAGTTCAACCAGTTCGGCGCGACGACGGGCGGTCCGATCTTCCGCGACCGGACGTTCTTCTTCGCGTCGTACGAGGGCCTGCGCCTCACGCGGGGCGTCACGCTGGTTCGCACGGTTGAGACGCCGGAGTTCCGTCAGCTCGTCGCGCAGCGGTTCCCGAACTCGATCGCGAACTTCCTGTTCCAGAACTTCCCGTCGCCGAACCCGACGAGCAACATCCGCGATACCGGTCAGCCGGTGTCGGGTCTGCAGACGCAGAGCTCGCTCAACGATCCGAACGTGGCGGGCAATCCGAACTACACCCGGGCGGGCGCGCTCTTCACCAACAGCGCCCAGGCGCGGCCGGACGGCAGTCCGGACATCGGCACGGCGAACATTCCGCTCAGCGAAAAGACCGACGGCGATCAGCTCAGTTTTCGAATCGACCAGGAGCTGACGTCGAACCAGCGGCTGCTCGGCCGCTATCTCTGGGACGACCGCCTGACGGACGACAAGCAGACGATCGTCCGGGACGGCTTCAACCAGCCGATTTCCGAGAAGGGACAGAACTTCACCGCCGCCCACACGTGGATTGTCAACAGCAGCACGGTGAACGAAGCGAAATTCGGCATTTCGTGGCGCGAGCGCGGCCTGACGGCAATCAACGAAGGGGTGCCGAACATCGCGTTTGACGACGGGCTGATTAGTTTCGGCAATCTGCCGACGAACCCGGCCGTGTTCGCCCAGTACACGTTCCACTGGGTCGACACGGTGTCGATGAATCTCGGCAATCACGGCATCAAGTTCGGGGGCGAGATCCGGCACGTCCGCGACAACTCCGACTTCGCGGTGCGCCGGGGCGGCTACCGGTTCTTCAGCATCCACGACTTCGCGCAGGACGAGGTGCAGTCGGTCGACATTCTCGGCATCAACCCTGGCACCGGCCTCATCGAGCCCAACATCCGGAACTTCCGCTTCTGGGAGAGCGGCATGTTCGTCCAGGATGACTGGAAAATCCGGCCGAACCTCACGCTGAATCTGGGGATCAGGCACGAATGGTACGGCCGTCCGTCCGAGAAGAACGGGCTGTTGACGAACCTGATCCTCGGTCCCGGCGACGACATCTTCGCGCAGATTGCGACGGGGACGGTCGGCCGGGTCGATCAGGTGGTCCCCAACGACTTCAACAACTTCGCGCCGCGGCTGGGCGCCTCCTGGGATCCGCGGGGCGACGGCAAGTACGTCTTCCGGGGCGGATGGGGCATGGCCTACGAGCGACTGTTCAACAACTCGATCACGAACATCCGCTTCAATCCGCCGGACTATTCGTTTACGGTCGCTTCGCCCGTGTTCGTGGCGGCGCACGCGCGCGTCCCGATTGCGTACGGGCCTCGGAACCCCGACGGATCGGTTCGGAACGAGGCGATCACGATCGAGGGAGAGAACAACAACATCGGCGTTCAGGATGGCCTGGGGATCGTCGGCAACATCATCGGGTGGAACTCGGCGTTCGGTAACTCGCAGCAGTCGCTGCGCGTGCCCGACCCGAACACGAAGGACGCATTCACCTACAACTGGTTCGTCGGCGGCCAGACCGAGCTGATGTGGAACATGGTGTTCGAGGCGAACTACGTCGGCAACATCGGCCGCAACTTCGGCCGGTTGGTCGACTACAACACCCTCCGCGGGGACCTCTTCGACGGCCGGCTCGATCGCCTGAACCCCGGCTTCGGCGGCATCAACTTCCGGGCGATGCTCGCGCACACCGAGTACCACGGCGGGCAGTTCCAGCTGAACCGGCGGTTCTCGAAGGGCTACTCGTGGCAGGTGTCGTACACCGTCGGCAAGGCGAAGGACAACGGTTCGGACGTCCAGGTGGCGGGCGGCCCGGTCGACGCGCGCGACCTCGAGCTCGAGTTTTCCGTCTCCGACTTCGACGTGAGGCACCGCTTCGTCGCCAACTGGCTCTGGGAGCTGCCGTTCTTCAGGAACACGACCGGTGTGAAACACGCACTGCTGGGCGGCTGGCAGCTCAACGGGATCACCGCGCTCCAGAGCGGGTTCCCCTTCAGCGTCACCACGAACCGCGCGTTCGGCGCCGGCGGCGACTTCAACGGCGACGGCGTGCGGAACGACCGGCCGAACCAGCCGTCGTTCGGCACGGACATCAATGCCGAGACGCAGGACTATATCGACGGAGTGTTCACGGCGTCGGATTTCCCCATTACGGGGTTCATCATCGGCGACCTGCCGCGGAACGCCTATCGCGGTCCCGGCTACGCGAGCACCGACCTGTCGATCTTCAAGGACTTCGTGCTGCCGTGGGGAAGCGACACGCGGCTGCAGTTCCGGTGGGAGGTGTTCAACGTCTTCAACCGGGTCAACCTGCGGCTGCCGCAGGGCAACCTCGCGTCGCCGCAGTTCGGCCGCTCGACGCAGGCGTTCGCGGCGAGAGAGATGCAATTTGCGCTGAAGCTGATCTTCTAGCAATCTGATGCCCGATGCCGAATGCCGAATGCCGAAAAGCGACCTCCAGGCCGTTTTGGGCATTTTGCATTCGGCATTGGGCATTAGCAGCGGCGGCACTAGTGTCGGCGGCGTGTGCGGCGGAGCAGCCGCCGACGCAGCCGAGGTCGATCGTTCTCGTCACGATCGACACGCTGCGCGCCGATGCGATCGGTAAGGGAACGCCGGCGCTCGAGCGGCTTCGCGCCGAATCAATCGACTTCACACAGGCGATCACGGTGGCGCCACTGACGCTGCCGTCGCACGCGTCGCTTTTCACGGGCCTGTTTCCGCCGGCCCACGGCGCGCGCGACAACCATCTCTTCACGCTCGCGGAGGGCATCCCAACCTACACAGAGATGTTGAAGTCGGCTGGTCATGCGACCGGCGCGTTCGTTGGCTCGATCGTGCTCGGCAAGCGCTACGGGCTGGCGCGCGGGTTCGGCGAGTACGACGATCAGGTCACCGGGCCCGAGCGGTCCGGCGCCGACACCGTCGCCCGGGCGTCGGCGTGGCTGTCTCGCGCCCGTGAGCCCTTCTTCGTGTGGCTGCATCTGTTCGAGCCGCACGCGCCGTACACGAGCGGCAGTTACGCGGGTGACGTGGCCGAGGCGGATCGGCACACGGGACAGCTCCTCGACGCCGTGCGCGCGCGCGGAATGTGGGATCGCGCCGTGGTCAGCGTCACGTCGGACCACGGCGAAGCGCTCGGCGATCACGGCGAGGCGACGCATGGATTCTTCATCTACGATTCGACGCTGCGGATTCCGTGGCTGCTTCGGGCGCCGGGCGTCACCCCGACCCGCTACCCTCACCAGGTCCGCATCATCGACATCATGCCGACGACGATGGCGGTTGCAGGGGCGAGTCGTGTGAACGCCGGCGGCGTCGTCACCGCCGTGACCGCCGTGGACGCCGTCGACGTCAGCGCACACGTCGCCGGCCAGACGGATCCCACGCTCGAGGCGTACGCCGAAACGCTGCTCCCGAAGCATCAGTTCAACTGGAGCGGCCTGCGCGCGTTGAGGACCGCCCAGTTCAAGTACATCGACGCGCCGCGGCCCGAGCTGTACGACCTCGAGAAAGATCCGGCGGAGCGTACGAGCGACGTCGGGGCCGCAGCGGGCCGGGTCACCGCGGGGAAGCTCGTACTGGCCGCGATCGACCGCCGCAGCAGGCAGGCCACACGCGGACCGGCCGCCGATAACGCGTTGTCGGACGCGTTTCTCTCGCTCGGCTACATCGGCTACGCGCCGCCGCCGTCGACGGGCGAGGCCGCGCTTGCCGATCCAAAGGACAAGGTTGGCGTCTATCGTCTCGTGATGCGCGCGATCGAGGAGTCGGAGCGCGGCGACCGCGCCCGGGCGCTCGCGACGCTGGCCGACGCCGCGAAGCAGGATCCCGACGTCGCCCAGACGCACTTCCTGGCGGCGTCGATCCTGGGCCAGGAGGGCCGGTTTCGCGAAGCCGCGGCCGCTCTCGAGCGCACGCTGGCGCTCAATCCGCGCTACACGGCCGCGCGATTCAAGCTCGCGCTGGCGCGGCTCCGTCTCCGCGACCACGCCGCCGCCGAGCGCGAGCTGGATCTCGTATTGAAGGACGAGCCGGACAACGTCCGCGCGATCCACAATCTGGCCGCGGTGGCGTACTCGCGAGGCGACCTGGCTCGCGCCGAGACGCTCGAGCGGCGTGCGGTCCAGATCGACGCCAGCTACGTCGAGGCGTGGAACACGCTCGGCGCCATCCACATCGTCCGCCGCGAGGCGGCGCCGGCGCTCGAGGCGCTCAAGCGCGCCACGGCGCTCGCGCCGCGGAACGCCCAGGCGTTCGCGAACCTCGCGCTCGCGTACCGGCTGGCTGGCGACATCAGCGCGGCAGACGCCGCGGCGGCTCAGGCATGCACGCTGGACCGCAGATTCTGTTCTGGTGCGGCACGATGATTCAGAATGCGGTGCAGGTCACGAAGATCTTGCGAGCCACGGATTACGCGGATCGGCACGCCGACGCCGCGCATCGCGCGGCGCTCGAAGGCACGACGCCACGGACGTGAGCCGGTTACACGATGGCTCAGCTCACGTCCGCGGCGTCGTGCCTTTTAGCCTGGCCCAGGCTTCGCCTGGGCCGTCGGCGTGCCGATACGCGGATAAGATCCTGCGCATTCTGAATCCGTGTAATCCGTGGCTAACGAGATCCGCGTAATCCGCGGCTTGAATACAAGAGGACTGCCATGCGACGAATCGTCCTGATCGTTGTTTCCGTCACTCTGTGGCTCGCGTCCTCGCCGTCCGCGGCCAGGAACGATCGGCCGCCCACGCCACTCGACGGCCTCGAGTGGCGGCACATCGGTCCCGCGGCCTTCGGCGGCCGGATAGACGATGTCGAGGCGGTGGAGTCGAACCCGAAGATCATCTTCGTCGGGACGGCCTCGGGCGGCATCTTCAAGACCGTCAACGGCGGCACGACGTGGATGCCGGTGTTCGACCGCGACGGCGGCTCGCTCTCGATTGGCGACGTCGCGATCGCGCCGTCCGATCCGAACATCATCTGGGCGGGATCAGGCGAGCCGAACAACCGGCAGAGCTCGTCGTGGGGCGACGGCGTCTACCGATCGATCGACGGCGGCGAGACGTGGACGAACGTCGGCCTGCGCGACAGTCACCACATCGGCCGCGTGGTGATTCACCCGCGCGATCCGAACACGGTCTACGTGGCGGCTCTCGGTCACCTGTGGGGACCGAACGATGAACGCGGCCTCTATCGCACGCGCGACGCCGGCCGCACATGGCAGCAGGTGCTCAAGATCGACGCCGACACGGGCGTCGTCGATGTTGCGCTGGACCGCGACGGCAGGACGCTTTTTGCCGCCGCGTACCAGCGGCGGCGGCGCGGCTGGGGCTTCGTCGGAGGCGGCACCGGCAGCGGCCTCTACCGTTCCCTCGACGCCGGCGACACGTGGCAGAAGCTTGAAGAAGGACTGCCCAAGGGCGTCGTCGGCCGCATCGGCGTCGAGATCTCGCGCAGCAATCCAGACATCGTCTACGCGGTTATCGAGCACAAGGAGGGCGGCGTTTTCCGATCGGAGGATCGCGGCAACACCTGGACGAAGCAGAGCTCGACGAATCAGCGTCCGATGTACTACAGCCAGATCAGGATCGATCCGCGGAACCCCAACAAGATCTGGATGCTCGCGTCGCCGCTGTTTCTCTCGATCGACGCCGGCAAGACGTTCACGACCAAAGGCACCGGCGATCGCATCCACGTGGATCATCACGGCCTCTGGATCGACCCATCCGATCCGGACCATCTGATCCTCGGCAACGACGGCGGTCTGTACGTATCGCAGGACGGCAGCCGCACCTGGCACTTCGTCGACAACCTGCCGATCGGTCAGTACTACGACATCAGCATCGACAACCGCGATCCGTACTGGGTCTACGGCGGCACGCAGGACAACGGCACATGGGCGCTTCCGAGCCGGACGTTCAGCTCGCTCGGCATCGCGAACCCCGACGTCGTCAATATCGCCTATGGCGACGGCTTTTACACTCAGCCCGATCCACGCGACGCGCGCGTGGTCTACGCAAACTCCCAGAATGGCCGCACGTACCTCGTGGACTCAGATACGCGGGAGGAGAAGGGCATTCGCCCAGTTCCGACGGACCCCAAGGAAACGTATCGCTTCAACTGGAGCACGCCCATGCTCCTGTCGCCGACGAATCCCGACGTCGTTTATTACGGCGGCAACAAGCTGTTCCGGACGAGCGACCGCGGCATGAAGTGGGAAGTCATCAGCCCGGACCTCACGCGAAATCAGGAGTGGAAAAAGCTGCCGGGCTTCTTCGCGCGCGGCGGCGAGCGCAACGAGGACACGCTCTCGCGAGACGACGGCGTCGGCGATTTCGGGACGATTACGGCTATCGGCGAGTCACCCCTGAAAGCGGGCATTCTCTACGTGGGCACGGACGACGGGAACGTGCAGATGTCGCCGGACGGCGGGAAATCGTGGCAGAACCTGACGTCGAAATTCCGGCTACCCGGAGCGCGATGGGTCAGCCGCGCCGTCGCGTCACGCCACGGCGAGCGGACCGCATACGTCGCGTTCGACGGCCATCAAGACGACGACTTCAAGCCGTACCTGTTCCGGACGACCGACGGCGGCGACTCGTGGTCGTCGATTGTCGGCGACCTGCCGGACGGCATGGTGATCAACGCGTTCGAGGAACATCCGCGCCGTCCGGACCTGCTCTTCGCCGGTACGGAGTTCGGGCTGTACTACACGCTCGACGGCGGCAAGCACTGGACACTCGCCGCGGGCAACCTCCCGCGCGTGCCGGTCGACGACATCGTCATCAGCGCGAAAGACAACGATCTGATCCTCGGCACGCACGGGCGAAGCATCATCATCCTCGACGACATGTCGGTGCTGGAGCAGTCGACTCCGGCGATCATGACGTCCGACGTGCATGTGTTCGCTTCACGGCCGGCGATTCAGTTCTACGAGCACCGCATGCTGCCGACCCCCGGAGCGTCGGAGTTCTCCGGGCCGAACCCGCCGTACGGCGCGACAATCACGTACTACCTGAAGGATGCTCCGCCGGCGCCAAAACCGGAGACGAAAGCGGAGGAGAAAAAGCCGACCGGCACGTCAGGCACGACCGACCAATCCGACCCGGCAAAGCCGCCGGCGCCGCCTCCGCCGCGGCCGACGGTCAAGATCACCATCACCGCACCGGACGGATCGGTCGTCCGCGAGCTCGAAGGACCGGATCGCAAGGGCATGAACCGCGTCGGGTGGGACCTCCGGTATCCGCTCGCCTTCAAAGTCGAGGAGAGCGACGAAGGCTGGTTCGGTCCGCCGAAGGGGCCGTTCGTGATGCCCGGCACCTACACGGTGAAGCTGAAGGCGCGCGGGCGCGAGGTGAACGCGCCAGTCGAGGTTCGCAGCGATTCACGCGTCAAGACAACCACGGAAGGCCTGCAGGCCAGGCACACCGCGGCGCGCACCGCGGCGGAGCTGCAGCGCGCGTTCGTCGAGGGCGCATTGCTCATGCGCGACGCCGGCCGCCGGTTCGACGAGCTCGAGAAGCGCGTCAAGGAGAGCAACCACAAAGAGCCGCTGGTCGCCGAGACGGCGAAGACGATGGCGGACCTGCGCGAGAAGTTCAAGTCTGGCTGGGACGGGCCTCGATTCAAGATCTTCGATCTGGCCGGCCAGCTGCAGGCCTCGACCTCGGCGCCCACCGAGGCGCAGCTCAGAACCGTCGATCAACTCACGGCGGACCTGAGCGCGAACGTGGCGAAGCTCAACGCGTTCGTCGAGCGCGATCTCCCGGAGCTCGAGCGCCGGCTGGCAGCCACAGGGCTCGACAAGCCAGCGCTGAAACCGGTGGCGCCGCCCAAGAAGCCCTGAGTGCAAATGACCTCGACAAAATTGCCCGGGCCATTCCAAAACTGGCAGCCCCAATTTCGTATCGGCGTTCTTCTGGGACCAGAAGCCGCTCGGCCAGACCGGGTTTCCCGACTGGGATGAGAAACAACTGGCGAGCTACAACCGAATCGCGACGGTGGGTGCTGCGCAGTGCGCTCGTGACGATCACTACGACGCCATCACCACGACCTATCAGCTTTACGCCCGCACGGGCACGCTGACGCACCTTGTGAACGCGCGTCGGTGGGCACTGCACCACCGGCGGGATCAGATCAATCTGTCCGGGCCCGACATCGGACATCCGCGATATCCGAGCCAGTACCTGAACAACACTCGTTACACGTTTCCCCAGGGGCTGATCCAGGACTACTTCATGTTCGGCGACGAGCAGGCCCGTCAGGCCTCCGCCATCGTCGTCGACAACTTCTACCTGCCGCATGCAGAGAGCTGGTACTACAAGGCGCCAAACACGCGCGGGTTCTGGACCGAGCGCGAGGCGGCGTTTTCGCTCATCGGCATCATGGCGCACTACGAGGGCACCGGGAACGCGGTGTACTTGAACAAGGTCCGCGACCGCGTGGCGTCGCTCCGCCGGATGCAGGTGGACAACGGCGGCAGGGCGCGGGTCCACAACCTGTACGACCACGATCCGTCCGAGGGATGCGGGCAGCCGGACTACGGCAGCTCGCCGTGGATGTCCGGGCTGCTGCTCGAGGCGATCATCAAGTACCACAAGCTCACGAACGATCCGCTTGCCCGCGAATCTATCCTGATGGCGGTCGACGACCTTCGCGCTCGATATCTGGCGACCGGCGACTACGCCTACCGGCTCACCGGCGCCCAGGTCTATCGCACGCTTGGGACGAGCCTCTTCAACACATCCGTCGAAAACGGCGTGACTGCCAGCCACAAGCACTACGACCAGCAGTTCCGCAGCAGCGGCCACTTCCCGGCATACCTCTCGGGCCCGGCCGCTCCGCCTCCGCCCTCCGCTCCCGCCAACCTTCGGGTCGTCCGATAGAACGGGAAAGGTTCAACGATTTGGTCCGGTTTGGCGTCTAATGCCGCATGCGGGCCATCTGGCAGGACGTGCGGTACGGATTCCGGGGGCTTTACAAGCAGCCCGGCTTCACCGCGCTGGCGGTGCTGACGCTGGCGCTCGGGATCGGCGCCGCCACCACGATGTACAGCGCGATCCACAACATCCTGATCGATCCGTATCCATTTCCGGACGTGGATCGCTTCGTCACTGTCCAGATCCACGACTCGAGCCGCGCCCGGCCGGGCGGCAGGATTTTCTTCCAGGTGCCCGAGTTCCTCGACCTGCAGGAGCAGAATCACGTCTTCGAGGAGGTGATCGGGGGAGCGCCTGAAGATGTCTTGCAGAAGACGAATGAGGGCACCGAACAGTTCGTCGGCGGCGCCGTGACGGCCAACAACTTTCAGTTCCTGGGCGTCCCGGCGCTGATGGGACGGGGACTCGTACCGGACGATGCGAAGCCGGGAGCGCCGCCGGTGTTCGTCATGTCCTACAAGATGTGGACCGGTCGATACAACCAGGATCCCGGAGTGCTGGGCCGGACGTTCGTGCTGAACGGCGTTCCCACCATCTGCGTCGGCGTCATGCCCCAGCGGTTTCACAAGCTCGCGGCCGACCTGTATCGTCCCATCGTCCTGAGCCGCGCCGATCCGCAGGTGAACCGCCGGTTCTTCATGTTCCAGGCGAGGCTGAAGCGCGGGGTGACCAAGGAGCAGGCGAGCGCGGACGTCGACGTCATCGTGCGCCGGCTGTCCGAGATCTACCCGCAGAACTACCCGAAGCAGTTCACCGTGCGCGTCCTCGGCTGGGCTGAGAGCATCGTGGGTCAATTCCAGACGACGCTCTATACGCTGGCGGCGGCGGTCGCGCTGCTCCTGCTGATCGCGTGCAGCAACGTCGCCAACATGCTGCTGGCGCGCGGCGCGGCGCGGGAGCGCGAGATGGCGATCAGGTTGTCGCTCGGCGCCAGCCGGTCGCGCGTCGTGCGGCAGCTCCTCGTCGAGAGCCTGCTCCTGGCCGGTCTGGGCGCGCTCATCGGGTGCGTGTTCGCCTATGGCGGCATCAAGGTGCTCGTGCAGCTGATGCCCGAGGGGTTGGTACCGCGGGAGGCGCAAATCCGTCTGAACACTCCGGTTTTGATCTTCAGTGTGGCCGCGGCCATCTGGACGGCCCTGATCTTCGGTCTCGTGCCCGCGCTTCAAACGGCGCGGCGTGACATGGTCGAGCCGTTAAAGAGCTCGGGGAAGGGCACAGGCGGGGGATTCCAGCGCGCGTGGCTGCGCAACGCGCTGGTCGTCGCCGAAGTGGCGCTCGCGCTGATGCTGGTGGCGGGGGCGGGGCTGCTGATGCGCAGCTTCGTCAACCTGCAGCGGATGGATCTCGGCCTGAACCCCGAGAGGGTCGTTACCGCGCGCGTGCCGCTGCCGCGGGATCGCAACACGCTGGCCGACAAGAAGCAATTCTTCGAGGCCCTGCTCCCGCGCCTGCAGGCGCTGCCCGGCGTGGTTGCGGCGACGGCGACCTCCACGCTCCCGCCATACGGCGGCATCAACTCCACGATCGAGATTCCGGGCCAGTCGGTCGTCGAACAGCGCCGTTCCCTGCTGCAACTGGTAAGCGAGGGCTATTTTCAGACGCTCGGTTTGCGCCTGATACGCGGGCGGTTGCTTTCGAGAGACGAGGTCACGGACGCGCGGCGGGTTGCCGTGGTGAACCAGACGCTGGTGGATCGCTTCTTCGGCGCTGCCGATGGATCGGTTGGCGATCCCATCGGGCAGCGAATCAAGTTCACGTTTCTCGAGACGCCACCAGGGGGCTCGGTCGAGAATCCTGTTTTCGAGATCGTCGGCGTGATCGCCGACGCGATGAACCAGGGCCTGCAGGATCCGCTCATGCCGGAGGCCTTCGTCCCGTACACCACGACCGGCGTGTTCGAGCGGGGAGTGCTCGTGAAAACGGCGACCGATCCCGCGGCGATGGTGAACAGCATCCGGCGGGAGATCTGGGCCGTTGACCGCAACGTGGCGGTGACGAACGCCGGGACGCTCACCGAGTTCCTGAAGCGGTTCTCGTACGCGGAGCCGCGCCTCGGCCTCGTGCTGCTGGGCATCTTCGCCGGCCTGGGATTGCTGCTCGTCGGGGTCGGCGTCTACAGCGTCATCGCGTACACGGTTTCGCGCCAGACGCAGGAAATTGGCATTCGCATGGCGCTCGGCGCGCGCCAGATCGATGTGCTGGGCCTCGTCGTCCGAATGGGCCTGCGGCTGCTGGCCCTCGGCGTGGGCGTGGGCTTTCTGGCGAGCCTCGGCGTCACGCGCGTGCTGTCTTATCAGCTGACGGGGATCTCGCCACGCGATCCCCTCACGCTGGTCATCGCAATTGGAGTGATGCTGCTGGCCGGTCTCGCGGCGTGCTACTTCCCGGCGCGCCGCGCGATAAAAGTCGACCCGATGGTGGCGCTCAGATACGAGTAGCAGGCCAAGCGGATGCCGTTATCGACGGCGTCCCTACCCGCTGAGCTATTCGCAACCGAGCACGAAGAACGCGCACGACGGACGACGATGATTTCGGCGGAGTCAGCTCGTGGAGGGACCTCGCCGTAACTTGTCGAGCTTGGAGTCGCGCTCCGACGTCAGTCGCTCGCGATCCCGCCGGTACTCCTCCTCGAGGGCGGCGAGCGCTTCGGGATCGAACGTCTTCCGAAGCGTGGACTGGTGCAGCACCTCCTGCTCGGCGAGCTTGGCCTCGTAGAAGTTCCGCAGATCCGCGAGCGCGGTCCGCTCCTCATCAGTCAGCCGGCGCTCCTCGATCCCCGCCTCCGCATCAGCCTTCTTGAGCCGCTCCATCGCGAGCTCGTATGCGGACTTCAAAGGCTTGTCGTCCCCCATGGATTCCGTCTCCGACCTGATGTTACCTCGGGGGCAACGGAAGCGTGGACTTTGGCTGCAGGAGGGAGGAGCACGGCGCCGACAAATGCGCTCGGCAGCCCATTCTGCCCAGCGTTCCCCCAAACGTCGGCGCCGGGCGAAGCGGCGCAGCCGCGAAGGCGGGCCTATCGAGACGCGACAGCGGCGGCGGAGTCTGTTGCTGCGCGAAGGATTCGATGCGCTGACGCGCGGCTCACGCCGGACGCTTCGGCCTGGCGGCGCACCGTCATCGGCCGCTCGACGGGGGCATCGCCGCGAGCGTCAGGAGAACGTGCGCGGCGCGCGGGACAAATTGATCGCGCTCTACGAGGCCGCGCGGCAGCCGGAGCTGGCAGCGAGGTATCGGGAGCGGTAGCAAAAAGGTGTCAGGTACTATTTCCGCTCGACGGGGCGTCGGACAAGGTACCTGACACCTTTTTGCGCAGATCGGGGAAGACCTTCGACACCTTGGCGAGGATGTAGTCGCCATACGTGCCGGTGAACTCGTGCACGCTGGCGCCGTCCCAGCGATCTGTCTTGTCGTCGATGATCTCGGCGCCGGGACGGATCGGACGTACCTCCGCGTCGAAGCCCGGATCGAAGAAGAAGGGAAACGAGAGACGGGCCCGGCCGCCCGGGTTCAGCACACGGTGCGGCGTCGAGCGATAGAAGCCTCCCGTCATGCGATCGAGCATGTCGCCGATATTGCAGACAAACGCACCCGCGAGCGGCGGCGCGTCGATCCAGGTCGAAGGTCCGGCCGGCACCTTCACTTGCAGCCCGCCGACGTCGTCCTGCTTCAGGATCGTCAGCAGTCCATAGTCGGTGTGCTCGCCGACACCCCACTCCGGTTCGGCGCGCCTGGGCTCGACGGCCGGGTAGTTGAAGATGCGGAAGAGCACGAGCGGATCGCTCGTGTACCGGTCGTGGAAATACGTCTCGCCGAGACCGAGGCTAAGGCCAAAAAGCTCCATGATCCGGTGTCCGAGGCGAGTCATCGCGGCCATGTAGTCGAGCACGGTCTCGCGAAATCGCGGGACGTCCGGGAAGAGATTCTGGCCGTGCAGCGGCGTGGCGGCCACGACGCGAGGATGATCCTCGGGCAGCTCGGCGCCGAAGTACAGCCCTTCCTTGAGGTCCGGCTTTCCCTTCGTCAGCTCTCCTCGAACTGGAAAATAGCCGCGCCATGCCGCGCCGCCGAGCTCCATCCGAATGGCCATCTTCCGCTCGACCGGCTGCGCGAAGAACTGCCGGCTGAGCGCCTCGAGCCGATCCTGCAGATCGACGTCGACGCCGTGGCCGACGATGTAGAAGAAGCCGGCCCGACGGCAGGCGTCGCGAATGGCATCCGCGGCGCGGTGCTTGTCGCCGCTCAGATCGATGACGGGTAGCTCTGACTTCACAGTCTGATCCTGGCGTGTGGATGGCGTCGAAGCAGTTTACAGAATATCGAAACAGAGGGTGAGGTGGTCGGCGAACGCCGACTCAGGGTCGCGCCGCTTCGGTGCGAAGCCGGAACGTGCGCGGAGCGAGTCTTCCGCGTTGACTTCGGTCCCGATAGTCAACCGCGCGGGCGGGAGGGCTGCGAGCGGCGCGCACGTTCCCGGCGCGATGCCCTGTGGAGGCAGCCGACGACCTCGCCCTCTGCCAAAGGCGCAAGAGTACAATACGTGCACAAGGCAGGAAGCATGCACGACGAAACGCTTCGCGAGATTCTCGAGCGCAACGCCAAGGCAGTTGCGCTGCGTCCGGCAGTCGGCCTGCACACCGGCAAGACGACCGCCCGCCTGAAGCCGGGGCTCGAGTGCCAGGTCGAGGACGGCGCGTGGAAGCTGACCGTTGGCATCGGCGAGAAGTCGGGCGGATCGAACGCGGGCCCGAGTCCTGGCGTGCTCGGCCGCGGCGCGCTCGCCAGCTGCCTGGCGATCGGCTATGCCATGTGGGCCGCGCGCCTTGGCGTGCCTCTCGAGTCGGTCGAAGTGGAGGTGCAGGCGGACTACGACAGCCGCGGCGAGCTCGGCGTCTCGGACGATGTTCCGCCCGGGTATACACAGGTCCGCTACATCGTCACCGTCGCGAGCAGCGCCTCCGAGTCAGACGTCCGTCGAGTGATCGACACCGGCGACAAGTACAGCCCTTACCGCGATGTCTTTGCGCGCGGGAACGACGTCCGCCGTGAGCTGCGGATCGTAACGACCACGGAACACCGTGCCTAGGCCATCGTGCGACACGCTGGCGAGAATGCCGATCGAGGCCGGTGCAACGGCGGCGCGCACGGCGCGCCCGCGAGGGAGCGGAGCGGGGCGTAGGGGTCCCCGCGAGCAACCGAGCCGGGGTTCGGGGCGGAGCCCCGTTTAAGAATGGAGGCTCGGCTCCAGCGGCGCGTTCAGCGGTACGGGTGGGACAAGGCGGCCGCGTACTACGAACGCTACTGGCAGCGTCAGCTCGCACCGGCGCAGGATCGCCTGATCGAGCTCGCGGCGCTCGAGCCGGGGATGCGCGTCCTCGACGTCGCTTGTGGAACGGGGCTGGTAACGTTCCGGGCGGCCGAGATCGTCGGGCCTTCAGGAGCGGTCCTCGCGACCGACATCTCCGACGAGATGGTGAAATCCCTGTCGAGCGAAGCGGCGCGACGCGGGCATGCGAACGTGACCGCGCGGAGAATGGACGCCGAAGCGCTTGAGGCGCCCGATGCCTCGTTCGACGTCGTGTTGTGCGCGCTTGGCCTGATGTACGTGCCGGAACCGGTGACGGCACTGCGCGAGATGCATCGCGTCCTCGCGCCCGGCGGCCGCGCCGTTGCGGCCGTCTGGGGTGCGCGCGACAGGTGCGGCTGGGCCGACATCTTTCCGATCGTCGAGTCGCGCGTGCAGTCCGACGTCTGTCCGATGTTCTTCCGGCTTGGCACGGGGGACCAGCTGCGCCACGCGTTCGAAGCGGCTGGGTTCGCAGACATCAGGGCCGACAGATTGTCGTCCGTCCTGCGCTACGAGTCGGACGAGGAGGCCTGCGGCGCCGCGTTTGCGGGCGGGCCCGTCGCGCTGGCGTACTCGAGGTTCGACGGACCGACGCGCGACAGCGCCCATGCCGAGTACCTCGCGTCGATTCGCCCCTGGAAGAGCGCGACTGGATACGACGTGCCGGGCGAGTTCATCGTGGCGGCGGGCCAATCCCATCCAACCAATCCGGCGTCGACCGCGTCCTACTAGTGATGACCGAACAACTTCGCCGGCAGATTGCCGCGCTTTTCATTGCGGTCCTGGCCGGCGTGTCATCCGCCGCACAGACCGAGCCAGGCCGTACCGAATCCAGCTCTGCCAGCGCCGCTGCGGCGACCACCCAGATCGACATCGACAACTTCGGGCGCGTCAGCCCGACCTACTATCGAGGCGCCCAACCCGACGGTTCCGATTACTCCGACCTCGCGGCAATTGGTGTCAAGACCCTGATCAACCTGACGAGCGACGATGCCAGTGCCGATGAGCCGGCGATGGCGAAGAAGAGCGGCCTGAAGTACGTGCAGATCCCGATGACCACGCACGAGCCGCCGACGGCCGACACGCTCGCCCGCTTCCTCCAGATCGTCGACGACCCCGCCAACCAGCCGGTGTTCGTTCACTGCGTGGGCGGCCGGCATCGCACTGGCGTGATGACGGCGGCCTACCGGATGTCACGACATGGCTGGACGGCGGATCAGGCCTTCAGGGAGATGAAGCAGTTCAAGTTCGGGGCCGATTTCCTGCATCCCGAATTCAAAAAGTTCGTCTACGACTTCGGAAGCTAATCAAACAACTTCGTGGCCACCGCCGAGTAGTCGCGCTCCGCGCCGCCGTCGGCGACGAGCTCGTCGACGAGCCGGCGCACGAGCGTCGTCACGGGCGATGCCGCCCCGTACTCGCGAAGCGTGTCGGCGGCTATCCGCATGTCCTTCTGGTACAGCTTCGTCCGGAAGCCCGGCTTGTAGTTTTCCTGCAGGATTCGGTCGCCGTGGACTTCGAGCACGCGGCTCGCGGCGAAGCCGCCGAGGAGAGCCGACCGCATCTTCGCGGCATCGAGGCCGGCGCGGCGCGCAAGCCCGAACGCCTCTCCCACCGCCGCGAGCGTGCCGCCGATCACGAGCTGGTTGCAGACCTTGCAGAGCTGACCCGTTCCCGACGGGCCGATGTGAATGATGCGCTCCGGATTACCCATCGCCTCGAGAATGGGACGCGCGGCCGCGAACGCCTCGGCGTCTCCGCCAACCATGATCGAGAGCGTCGCGCTTTGAGCGCCGATCTCGCCGCCGCTCACCGGCGCGTCGAGCATCGATGCGCCGCGCGCCGCCGCCCTTCCAGCCAGCCGGCGCGCAACCGCGGGCGCGATGCTGCTGCACTCGATCAGAAGGGATCCGCGTTGAAGCTCGCCGAACACACCGCCCGATCCTTCCATCACTGATTCGACATCAGGCGAATCGGGCAGCATCGTCACAATACGGAACGCCCGGCGCGCGACGTCTGCCGGCGACGCCGCCGGCTCGGCGCCGGCCGAGACGAGATCCTGCACGGGTCCAGGGCTCCTGCTGTGGACGACGAGCGGAAAGCCGCGCTTGAGGAGGTTGTGTGCCATGGGACGTCCCATGACGCCCAGGCCGATGAAGCCGACTGTCGTTTCAGGCATGGTGAGTGAGTAAACCCCGCGAATCAGGCGTCGGCGCTCCGGCGTCGGCTACCGTGACGATGCTGGACTGAACTTCGGCGCGACGAGTATGCGCTTCGGGCCTCCGGCACGTTCGAACTGGATGTTCGCGAGCACTTTCCGTGCGGCGACGTCGATGGCGGCCACGGCGTCGGAGTACCAGAGGCTGACGAAGAGGACCCTGCCGTCGGGCCGCATCGTGAACCAGTGCGGGAAGTGGCCGACCTGTATCTTGGCCACTTCCTGCATGTCCGACAGCCGGACGACGCGAACGAGGTCGTTGATGCAGTCGGTCACCCACAGCTCCTGCTCGTCGGGAGAGAGCTGAAGAGCATGGGTATAGGTGTCGAGATAGGGCTGCGGCACGCCGTCGGGAAGCTTGCCGAGCTCTACGCGCCGCGTCACCTTTCTCGTCGCGGGATCGACCACGACGAACCCGAGGAGGTTCGACAGCGCGACGTAAAGCGTCCGGCCGTCACGCGAGATCTCGATGGGACGCACTCCGTCGTCGGTCTGAATTCGAGGCAGAGACGCGTGCGTCGCCGGATCGATCACCTCGATGGATCGCCCGTACTGTGCGCCGACGTACACGCGCGAGCCGTCAGCCGACGTGTACGCGTCGTGCGGCCCGTTGTCTGACGGCAGGGACTTCACCAGCTTCAACGGGTCCAGCTGCACGACGTCGATCCGGTGTTCGCCTCTCATCGGAACGTACGCGTAGCGGCCGTCCTTCGACAGCGTCATCTGGTTCGGATCTTTTCCGAGCGGCAGTCGCGCGACAGTCTCACCCCGCGCAACATCGACGACCTGGAAATTCCCGACGCGATCGCTCGTGAGGTAGACCTTTGACCCATCGGCCGACGCCGCGAGACCGTGCGGCTTCGGATCGACTTTGATTCGTCGGATTTCCTTGAATGCGTAGGCGTCGACCTCCACGAGTACGTCGCTGTCGCCGAGCGTGACCCAGAGGGTGACGTCCCCGGCGGCCTGCGGTCCGGCTGAAGCCGGGCACCACAGGAGGGCGAAGAGTGCGACGACGCTCGCTCGAAGCATGAGGCCTCCCGGTGCCGTCAATTCGTTCCGACCGCCTCGACGGCGAGGCGGAGCGCTTCGTTCGTGGCCTTGCGCGCGGCCGGGCCGGCGCCGCGGAAGTGTCCCATGCGGACGATCACGAGCTGGTGCGAGGGGACGATGAAGACGCTCTGGCCGCCTGCGCCAGCCATGTAATACGCGTCTCTCGGCAGGTTCCAGTCGCCTTCGCCGTTGATCCAGAAGAAGCCGCCGTAGATCGGACGCTTCCATGCGGGAGCCGGCGTGCTGACGAACTTCGACCAGCCCTCCGGGAGGATTCGCGTGCCCTGCCACATGCCGTCCTGAAGATAGAGCAGACCGAGGCGAGCCCAGTTGCGCGCCGTTCCGTAGTCGTAGCCCGTCAGCAGGAAGTTGCCGTAGGGATCCGTTTCGAGCACCTGCCGCCGGATGCCAATGCGATCGAAGAGGGCGCGCTGCGGCCAGGTCAAGTACTCCTGTCCTCGGCGCGTGACCGCCTGCTTGATGAGATAGCCGATCGTCAGCGGATCGCAGTTCCGGTAGCGCCCTTCGGTGTTGGGCGGGAACTGGGGCGGACGATTGATCGAGTAGTCGAACGCATTGACCGCGCCCGTGTAGATGAACATGTGATCCGGATAGCCCTTGTCCTCGGTGTAGTCCGGATCTTGCCCGGCGATGAAGCGCAGGCCGGCGCTCATGCGGAGGAGATCGATGTTCCGGATCTTCGATCGGGGATCATCCGGCGATTGCCAGGCGGCGACGGGTGCAGGCTGCTCGAGCGTGTAGGTGCCGTCCTTGACAAGCAGGGCAAAGAGGGTGGCCGTGATGCTCTTGCCCATCGACCAGCTCTCGAGCTGCGTGTCCTTCGTAATGCCCGTCATGTACCGCTCGGCGACGATTTTCCCTTGTAGAGCACGACGAAGGCTGCCGTGAGTGTGTCGGCATCCGCAAAGGCCGCGTCGAGGGCGGCTGTCATCTTCGCCGCATCCAGTCCTGAGGGCTTCGACGCGTCGCCCGGAGCATCGCCCATGGGCCAGGGTTGCGACATCGCATCTGGCAGCGTCGTCTTCACCGGCACCGGCGTGAAATGGATGCCCGGTTTGTCCTTCGCGTGGATGATGCAGCCCTGATCGTCGTAGAACTTTGCCTCGCGGGTAATGCCGTCGAGCGTCATGCGCACGGCCTGACGCTCGCGATCCACGGTCCACGTGACTTTCTCAGCGAGGTTCCCGGGCAGCATGAACGCGCCGCTGTTCCTCACGGCTTCGTTGGGATCGCGGCCGGAGACGAAGATTGCCGAGCAGGTCACCTTCGCGTAGCCGGCTAAACCAAGCTCGACCGGAGTGCCGCTCGGTGCGTAGGCGGATGGGGGACGCGCTGGCTGAAGGCCGAGCGTCGAGACGGTGACGCCCAGCGCCGCCGCGAAAAAGGGGACAGTCACCTTTTTCTTTGGGACCAGAGTTGACAGAAAAAGGTGACTGTCCCCTTTTCCCGGCGGCGATTCATGGCCGCCCAGTATAGTGCGGCTCAGCGCGATACGCTCGTCGCGGCTACCTCGCGGCGCACGATGACGCCGGAATCGACGGTCTTGCCGTTCTCGTCGATCGTCTGGAAGAACATCTCGTCCCCCGCGATCTCGATCAACATGAACGTGTACCCGTCATCGAATCCCTTCGCCGTCATTCCCGTCGTGCCGATGTTGCCGCGCCTCAGTTTCGCCGCGCTGCCGGTAATGATGTAGTGGATGCCGTTCTGCGGCTTCAGGCGCTCGTAGAAATGTTCGTGGCCGGTGAAGACGACGTCGACGCCGTGCTTCAGGAAGAGCGGCTCAACCTGCTCGCGGAGCTCCACGTGCGAACCGTGCTTTTCGCCCGACGAGTAGATCGGATGATGGAAGAAGGCAATCTTCCAGTCCGAGTCGCTCCCCGCGAGCTCTTTGGCGAGCCAGTCGAACTGCGTCTTGTCGAGATAGTTGCTGTCGAGCGCGAAGAACCTGACGGTCGCCTTCGGCGCCTTGAACGAGTAGAACCGCTCGCCGTTCATGTTGAAGAGCTTGTAGAAGCGCTGGTTCGGATCGTCGTGGTTGCCGAGCGCGGCGTAGAACAGTACTCCGGCATCGAGGAGCGGTTTGTAGGGCCGCTCGAACTTATCCGCGTAATCCGATGCCCGCTCGCTGCCGTACAGGTTGTCGCCAAGCATGAGCGCGAACTCGAACGGGAACACCTTGTGGAACGCCGCAAGCTGTTTAGCCACTTTGAGCTGCGCAGACCCGCCGGTGCCGCTGTCGCCGATGACCGCGAAGCGGACCGAGCCCTCTTTCATCGGGAGCGTGAGGTGCTGGCCGCTCAACGGGCCGGCCAGGCCTGTCATGCCGAGTACGAGCACCGCTGCAATCCACCGAGCCATGGCCTTCGTTCTCCTACCGAATTGCGTTGGGGATGTAGTCCACGATGAGGTTCGCGTGCACGTCGCGCAGAATCAGGGTTCTCCCGACGATGCGGTACTCGAGCTCCTCGGGCAGTTTGGGAAGCCTTGCGAGCAGGTTCGGAGGCACCGTCGGCAGTGGCTCGTTCGCCGGGTAGCGCGCGTTGATCTTGAGCACCACCGCGGCGGGCGCATCCTCGTTGATTTCCGCCTTCGTCTCCGCTCCTTCTTTCCCTTTCAGCTCCGGATACATCAGACGGCGGAACAATGCCCGGCCTTCAGGCGTGAAAATCTCGCCTGGCTTCGCGGTCTTCCGCGCGGCGCCGATCTTTGCGGCCAGCGCCTCTTCGTGCGCCTTGATTTCCTCGGGCTCCGCCTTGTCTTTGAGCTTCGGGGCGTCGCCCTCCGCTTCCTCGTGGAGCTTCATGTAGGCGTCGATGCGCGCCTGAAACTCTTTCAGCGTTTTCGCATCGGTGTTGACCCGCTCCTGGCCGAAAACCGGTTGGCCGACGGCCAGACTCAGCGTCGCGATGCATAACAGCCGGTTCAGCTTCGACATACCTCTGTCGAAGGTTCACGATCTGTGCCGTTCGGTGGACGTCCGGTGGGAACGCTCCGCGGTGAGCTCGACTGTTTGGAAAGGCTCGAAGATCAGGAGCGGCGACGGAGGACGGCGAGATGTTCGCGGACTTCGGCGCGAGCGTTGATGAAGTCGGAGTGCTCGATCTTCAGCTCGCGGCTGATGCGCCGGATCTCGTTGTCTTCCCGCACCTCGACCGAGAGATCGGCCGCGGAAACGGCGAAGAGGCACCGCATCAGTGCGAGCCGCTCCTCATGGGAGGCGAGGCTCGCGAACTCGCGCGCCACGGCAAGGTTGTGCGTTCCGCCGAAACGCCGGAACTCATCGATTGCGAGCGTGACGGCGGCCGTTGCCTCGTCGGCCCGAAGTCCCGACTCCTCGGAGACGAACTGGATCATCAGCCGCTTCTCTTCGTCGCTGACCTTGTGGTCGGCGCCGGCCACGCGGCCGAGAAGGTACGCGAATGCGGCCACGTATCGCGCGCGGCGCTCGTCCAGCCTGTCCAGGATGGCGACGACGGAATCAAGAACCTCCGCGTCGTCCGCTCGATCGACGCCCGCTCTGTCGATGCCGAGCCAGCCGAGAACGTCCCAGCCCTGTCCCATCCGGGCATTCTTGCACGACCCGCCGGGCCGGCGTTTCCATATAATTTCTGGCGCAGCATGATCGGCCAGACGGTCGGCCATTATCGCATCGTCGAAGAGCTCGGCGGCGGTGGCATGGGCGTGGTGTACCGCGGGGAAGATATCCGGCTCGGGCGGCCGGTGGCGCTGAAGTTCCTGCCGCCCGCTCTGTCGCGCGACCCGTCGGCCGCGGAGCGGTTCCAGCGCGAAGCGCGCGCCGCGTCGTCGCTGAACCATCCCAACATCTGCACGTTGTACGATGCCGGTGAGCACGACGGCCGCCAGTTCCTGGTCATGGAGCTCCTCGAAGGCCGGACGCTGGCGGGCGTCATCGGCGATCGCCCGCTGGAGATCACCCGCGCCCTCGACCTCGCGATCGAGATCGCCGACGCGCTCGACGCCGCGCACTCGCGAGGCATCGTCCATCGCGACATCAAGCCGGCGAACATCTTCGTCACCGACCGCGGCCACGCGAAGATCCTCGACTTCGGCCTCGCGAAGCTTTCCGGTACGGGGCAGCCGACGCTCGATCAGCCGACCACCACAGATGTCGGGCTCCTGACGACGCCCGGGACGACGCTGGGAACGATCGCGTATATGTCGCCGGAGCAGGCGCGCGGCGAGGAAGTGGATGCGCGCAGCGACCTGTTCTCGTTCGGCGTCGTTCTGTACGAAATGATCACTGGACGCCGGCCGTTCGAGGGCCGCACGCCGATCGCCGTAGCCGACGCAATCCTGAACGCCTCTCCGCCGCCTCCGCGCGCAGTCGACTCCGCGATTCCGCCGGACCTCGATCACGTCGTCATGCGGCTGCTCGACAAGGATCGCGAGCTTCGGTATCAGCGCGCCGCGGATCTGCGCGCCGAGTTGAAGCGCGTCCGCCGCGACACCGATCCGTCCGCGTCCGGCATACGCGACGAGGCGCGATCGGGACGGTCCCGTGGCGCCTCGCCGCGCCCGAGCCGCTGGCGCCGGCCTGCGTGGATTGCCGCGGTGCTGGCTGGCGTTGTGCTCGGCGGCGTGTACTTTCTCGCGCCCCGCACTCCGGCGCTCGCCGCCGAGGACGAGATCCTCGTCGCTGATGTGGCGAACGCGACGGGGCAATCGGTCTTCGACGACACGCTTCGGCAGGTGCTCGTCGTCCAGCTTCAACAGTCGCCGTACCTCAACGTCGTCTCGCAGGACCGCGTGCGCGAGACGCTGCGCTTCATGGGACGGCCGTCGGGAGACCGGCTCACGGGCAGCGTCGCGAGGGAGGTGTGTGAGCGGCTGAACGTCAAGGCCATGCTCGAGGGGTCGATCGCGCCGCTCGGCAGCCAGTACGTCCTGACGCTCAACGCGGTCAACTGCGCCACGGGCGACACGCTGGCGAGCCGCCAGTCGCAGGTCTCGAAGCCGGAGGACGCGCTCGGCGCGATAGGCGACGGTGCGTGGTCGATGCGCCGCGATCTCGGGGAGTCGCTCGCGTCGATTCGCAAGTTCGAGGTTCCCGTCGCGCGCGCGACGACCGGTTCGCTCGACGCGCTCAAGGCGTTTACGACGGGCGCGCGCCTGTTCAATGAATCGCAGTTCCAGCAGTCCATCGGGCACTTCGAGCGGGCTGTCGCGATCGATCCGTCGTTCGCGATGGCGTACGCGCAGATGGCGACGGCCCACGGCAACCTGGGGGACAACGAGCGGTCGCGCGAGCTTGCCGCGAAGGCCTGGGCGCTCCGCGACCGCGTCAGCGAGCGCGAGCGGTTCTACATCGAGTCGCGCTACTACTCGGCCGGGACCGGCGAGATTGAGAAAGCGCTGCAGGTCTACGAGGTCTGGGCGGATGTCTATCCGCGCGACGTCGCGCCGCGCAACAACGTCGGCGTCTATGCCGCCATGCTCGGGCGGTTCGAACAATCACTCGAGGCGTATCTCGAGGCGCGCCGGATCGCCCCGAAGAACGCCTCCTCGGCCGCCAACATCGCGTGGGGCTACCTGCATTTGAACCGCATCGACGAGGCCGCGAAGGCGGCCGACGCAGCCCTTAAGTGGTTCCCGAACAGTCTGACCGCGAAGCAGGCACGGCTCGTCGCGGCCGAGTTGACGGCCGACAATGTGCGTGTGGAATCGATGCTCGCGACCGCCCATGCGGCAGGGGACATCGAGATGGTCCACGCGGGGATGACCGGGGCCATCTTTGCCGGACGCATGGAGGCGGCCCGCGACTACGGGGCCGAAGAACAGCGGATGCTGGCCGGCGCGCGGCCGGCGCACCGGGCCGAGGCGTCGCTCGAGCTGGCGATCGCCGAGTGGTTCTACGGGTTGCACGCGCAGGCCCGCGGCCGGTTGGCGGACGCGGCGGCGCTCCTGTCGGACGAGACTGCATCGCCGGGAGCGCCCACGGTCCTCGCGTTGATTGGCGATGTCCCTCGCGCTCAACGCATCATGCGGGTGCTCGACCGGAACTGGCCGAACGGCACGATGGTGCAGGGCGTGTGGCTGCCGATGGCGCGGTCGGCAATCGCGCTCTCACAGGGTCGGGCGGGTGAGGCGGTCGCGGCAATCGCGCCGGCAGAGCCGTACGAGCGCGGCGTCCACTTCGTCTCGCTCGTCCGCGGCTTGGCTCTGATGGCTCTCGGGGAGCACCGCGCGGCGGCCGACGCGTTCCGTCGCGCGCGCGAGCGCAGGACGCAGATGCCGAGCTCGGTGAACCCGATCGCATCGCTCTCGTTCGCCCGGGCGCTCGCGGCCTCCGGCGACGCCGTCGGCGCGCGCGAGGCCTACCTGTACTTTTTCGAGCTGTGGAAGCGCGCCGACGAGGACCTCCCCATCCTGGTCGAGGCGCGCAAGGAATTCGACGCACTCAAGTAGACTGGCGCTATGGACCTCAGGCGGGGCGATCGTCTGCGGCAGTACGAGATCGACGCGGTGCTCGGCGCCGGCGGCATGGGGACTGTGTACCGCGCGTTCGACGCCCGCTTGCAGCGCCCCGTCGCCATCAAGGTGATCCACGCGCAGTCCGATCCCGACGCGCCCGCGCGCATGATGGCCGAAGCGCGGTCGGCGTCGGCGCTCAACCATCCCAATATTTGTACGATCCACGAAGTCGGCGAGGACCGCGACTGCACGTTCATCGTGATGGAGCACGTCGAAGGCAGTCCGCTCAGCGATCTGATGGCCGCCGGTCCGACGCCGTCCGCGAAGGCGCTCCAGCTCGCGCTGCAGATCGCGAGCGCCGTCGCGCACGCGCACGAGCGGGGCGTCGTTCACGGCGACCTGAAGTCAGCGAACGTGCTGCTGACCGTTTCGAGCCTGATCAAGGTCGTTGATTTCGGCCTCGCGCGGCGACCGGCGCAGGACGATGCGGCGACAGAGACCGGCTACGCACGCGGGACGCCGTACGCGATGGCTCCCGAACAGCTGCGCGGCGCTTCCGCCGATACGCGCAGCGACGTCTGGGCGATCGGCGTGCTGCTCCAGGAGCTCGCCAGCGGCGCGAAGCCGTTCGAGCGCGCGACGGTGCCCGAAGTGATGGCCGCGATCCTGACGGAACCGCCGTCGCCGCCTCCGCCTCACGTCGACCCCGCACTGCGCCGCATCATCGAGCGCTGTCTGGCACGCGATCCCGCCGACCGCTACCAGCGCGCGGGCGAGGTGCTCGCCGCGCTCGAGGCGATCACGGCACGGGAGTTGCCGCGGATCCGCACGGCTGAGTGGCGCGCCGCGTACGACGCCGGCCTGGATTCGACGTCCACGGCAATTCCGCTGCCGCCGGCACTTGCCGCGACGGCCGCGAGCCCGGTTCCACTCGTCGGACGCCGCGGCGACCTCGACGCGATCCGGGCGGCATGGACGCGCGCGCGCGAGGGCCGGCGCCAGCTCGTGCTCATTGGCGGCGAGGCAGGAATCGGCAAGACGCGGCTCGTGGGGGAGTTCGCGCGCTCGGTGGGCGTCGAGGGCATCGCCTTGCTCGGCCGCTCGGAGCAGGAAGCGCTCGTGCCGTACCAGCCGTTCGTCGAGGCGCTCGAGTGGTACGCGCGCGAGTGTCCCGGCGGTCTCCTCGAGGCGCAGATCGCCGATGTCGAAGGTGTTCGCGAGCTCGCTCACCTCGTACCGGCGCTCGGTCGGAGAGTCGCGATACCGGGCGAGCGCGTCGAATCGAACGCGGAAGGGCAGCGATATCGCCTGTTCGAAGCCACCGCGGCGCTCCTTTCCGCCATCGCACGATTCCGCCCGCTGCTCATCGTCCTCGAAGATCTGCACTGGGCCGACCGGTCCACACTCCTCATGCTGCGTCACCTGTTCCGGTCGTCGCACGAGGCGGCGTTGTGCCTGGTGGCGACGTACCGCGAGACCGATCTCGGCCGCACGCACCCGCTCGCCGAGATCCTGGCAGATCTGCGGCGCGATGACGGCGTCGTGCGCGTCGGCCTGCGAGGACTGAACGAAGGACAGGTGGACGAGCTCATCACGCGCTGGATCGGGCGCGGCAGCCCTGCGTCGCTCACGCGCATCGTCTCGGAAAACACGGATGGCAATCCGTTCTTCATCGGAGAGGTCCTTCGTCACCTCGGTGAGACCGGCGCGCTGACGCATTTCGAGAGCGGGAAGTCGTCAGGCCGCCGCACCGAATTCGGCCTGCCGGAAGGCGTGCGCGAGGTGATCGGGCGCCGGCTCGCGAGGCTCAGCGAGGCGTGCAACCGCGTTCTCGGTCTGGCGGCCGTCGTCGGCCGCGAGTTCGACCTGCCGGTGCTCCAGGCGCTCGGCGATCTGTCCGAGGACCGCCTGCTGGACGTGCTCGACGAGGCGCTCGAGGCCCGGCTCGTGCATGAAGCGCCGGGCGCCGCCGGCCGTTACACCTTCACGCACGCACTCGTCCGCGAGACGCTCTACGGAGAGCTCACGGCCGCACGGCGCGCACGGCAGCACCGGCTGGTAGCCGAGACGCTCGAGCGGCTGGCGACGCCCGGCCAGGAGCCGCTCGCCGATCTCGCGTATCACTACGCGCACGCGGCCTCCGCCGCCGATGCCGAGAAGGCCGTGTCGTATGCAGTCCGCGCGGCCGAGCGCGCCTCGGCGGCGTTCGCGCTCGAAGAGGCGGCGCGGTTCTACGAAGTCGCGCTCCAGGCTCTGGACCTCCTGCCGGATGGCCCCGCGCTCGGCGAGCGCCGGCTCGATCTGCACTTCCGGCGCGGCCGCGCGTTCGTCGACCTGGGCCAGTGGGAACCGGCCCGGAAGGAGTTCGAGGCGGCGCTTCCGCTTCTCGACCCGGAAAAAGCGGCGCAGCGCGCCGAGCTGCTCGGCCTGCTGGCGAACTGCGCGTTCTGGATGCTCGATACGCCCGCCGTCCGGCGCTACGCCGGCGAGGAGCTGACAATCGGCGAGTCGCTCGGCCGTGACGATCTCGCCGCCGACGCGATGTCCTGGATCGCCGGCGTCATGAACGCCGACGGGGACGTGGCTGGCGCGGCCGAGGTCGACCGGAAGGCGATGGCGCGCATCGGCGGTCCAAAGACGTTCGGCCTGACCCGCGCGGTGATCACGCTGTACCATCTCGGCCGCGTCGAGGAAGCTCTCGAGCGTGCACGCGAGGCGGTCGAAGCCTCCGCCGGCACCCCAAACCCGAACTTCCGCGTGTACGCGTTGCAGCACCTCGGAATCAGTCTCGGCGCCAACGGCCGGTATGCTGAAGCCCTGCGGATCTTCGCCGAGATGCGCGAGGTCGGGAAGCGCTACGGCGTTCTGCCGATGACCGCGCGCGGCATCTCGATGTCGGCCGGTGTCTACATGGCGCTCGGCGATTACGCGCGCGCCGAGGCCATTTCGCGGGAGGCGCGCGATCTCGCGCGCCGCGTCGCGTTTCCTCCGCCGCTCGTCAGCGCCGGCCTCGACCTCTTGTTCGTGTTTGCACGCACGCGGGAGCCTGGCCGCGCCGACGCGATCGTCGACGACGTGGCCGCGGCCGCCTCCGCCGCGAGCGGCTGGCACGGATGGCTCTGGCGGCTGCGCCTGAACGAGGCGCTCGCCGAGCTCGCACTCGCCAGGGGCGACTGGAATGGCGCAATCGCGTCGGCATCCGAGTGCATCGCCGACAGCCAGGCGCGGACCAGACCGAAGTACGAAGTGCTCGGCCTCGTGACGCGGGCGAAAGGCCGCCACGCCCTCCACGACGTCGCCGGCGCTCGCACCGACGCCGCACGCGCCGTCGATCTGGCGCGGGCGCTCCGCGATCCGGCCGTCTCGTTGAGCGCGCTGAACACGCTGATCGGGATCGACGGCAGCGACCAGCTCGCCGCCGAGGCGCGGTCCTGCGTCGACCACATCCTCGCAAACGTGGACGATTCGGAACTGCGCGACAGGTTCCTCGCGGCCCAGGCGGCCAGCGTGGCGCGATAGCCGGCTCGGTTACTATCTGCCTGTTCTCAGGAGCTCCACGCATGCTGAATCGCGGCCTCGCTCGTCTTGCGGCTGTCGTCCTCGCCATAGGCGCCTTCACGGTGTTCGCGCAGACTCCCCCGGAAGACGAGAAGAAGAAGGATCCTCCCTGGGACACGACGAACGCGCGGGGGACGACGAGAGAGATCGAGTTCACCACGAGCGAAGGGACGTGGATGTCCGTCGATCTGTCGCCCGACGGCCGCTGGATCGTGTTCGATCTCCTCGCGCACGTGTACCGCATGCCGGTCGAGGGGGGCGAGGCGCAGTGCCTCACGCAGGACAGCGGCGCGGCGCTGAACTTCCACCCGCGGATCTCACCAGACGGAAAGCTGATCGCGTTCGTATCCGATCGCAAAGGCCAGAACAACCTGTGGGTGATGAACGCCGACGGATCTGATCCGCGGCAGGTGCAGAACGATCGCGACGCGCGCGCCTTCGAGCCAGCCTGGACGCGCGACGGCGAGTTCATCGCCATTCGACGGCAGAACCTGAGGCCCAATGTCGGGCCGGCCGGCACGGGTCTCTGGATGTTCCATCGTGACGGCGGTGAGGGCGTCGAACTGACGGGACGCGAGCAGGCCGGCGCGACCTGGCCCGCCTTCTCGCACGACGGCAAGTCCATGTACTTCTCCGCCAGCGACGGGCAGCCGGCCTGGTCCGGCCGCCGCGACATGCTGTCCGGTGCGTTCCAGATCCGCCGGCTCGAGCGCCGCACGGGTGAAGTGGCGGACGTGACCGCCGGGTCGAACGCCCAGCAGAACCGCGGGTCGAGCGGCGGCGGCATCGCTCCGGAGCCGTCGCCTGACGGTCGATACCTCGCGTTCGCGCGGCGCATCGCCGACGGAACGATCTCGTACAAGGGCCACAAGTTCGGCCCGCGCACGGCGCTGTGGGTTCGCGAGCTCGCCACGGGCCGCGAGCGGCTCCTCATGGATCCGATCGAAGTGGACATGGGCGAGGGGATGAAGACCTGGCGCGTCCTGCCGGGCTACGCCTGGTCGCGCGACGCGAAGTCGATCGTGATTGCTCAGGGCGGGAAGATCCGGCGGGTCGATGTCGCAACTGGCGACGTCTCGACGATCCCGTTCACCGCGCACGTGAAGCGGACGCTGTCCGAGATGGCGTACAAACCGATCGACGTGCCGGACGGCGCGTTCGACGTCAAGTTCGCGCGCTGGCAGACGGCGTCACCCGACGGAAAGCGGATCGCGTTTCAAGCCGTAGGACGAATCTGGCTGATGGATGCGGGGACGGCTGGTTCTTCTCCTTCCACGCCGCGTCGTCTGACGACCGACGCCTTCGGTAAGCCGGCGGGCTTCCTGACGGATCGATTCGAGTTCGCGCCCGCCTGGTCGCCCGACGGCAAGGTCATCGCGTTTACCACGTGGAACGAGAAAGAGCACGGCCACCTCTGGAAGGTCGCGGTTGGCGCAACGCCGGCCATCCCGCAGCAGCTCACGCCAGTCGCCGGTGAGTTCGTCAACCCCGTGTGGAGCCCGGACGGGTCGTGGCTCGTCGTGTCGCGCGGCGCGGGCGAGACCTTCAGGGGGAGAAATCTCACGCACAACCCCTGGTTCGAGCTCGTTCGCGTGAGCGCCAACGGCGGCGAGCCGGAATCGATCACGCGCGTCGAGGGGACGTCGGGGCGACGGCAGATCGTTCGAGCTGCGTTTGGTCCCGACGGCCGCATCTTCTACCCCGAACAGCAGGAAGAGCGGTCTTCGACGCCCGGCCAGCAGCCGGACCGGGTTACGCATCTGAAGTCGGTCCGGCCCGACGGCAGCGACAAGCGCACACACCTGATCTTCGAATACTCCGACGAGCTCGTACCGTCGCCCGACGGCAAGTGGGTCGCGTTCGAAGAAGGCGATAACGTTTACGTGACGCCGTTTCCGCTCGAGGGCACCGGCACGTCGCCGGTGAAGCTCGAAAAGCGGCGCGGCAAGCTGCCGGTGATCCAGGTCAGCAAGGAGGGCGGCCTCTTCCCGCGCTGGCGCGACACTCGAACGATCGAATACGGCAGTGGTCCTCGCCACTTCATCTACAACCTCGATTCGAAGAAGACCGACGAGACCCAGATCAAGCTGTCGGTCCCACGCCGCGTCCCGAAGGGCTCGATCGCGCTCACGGGCGCCCGGATCGTCACGCTTGAGAAGAAGCAGGTCATCGAGAGCGGCACGATCGTCGTCACCCACGGGCGCATAGCTTGCGTGGGACAGTGCTCGACCTCCGGCATCGAGCGCGTGGTGGACGTGAAGGGGAAGACGATCATCCCCGGCTTCATCGACATGCACGCCCACCACTATCGCGAGCATGCGGGCATCCTGCCGTCACGGAGCTCGGAGACCGCGATCTACCTCGCGTACGGTGTTACGACGAATCTCGACAACTCGATGTGGTCGCAGAACATCTTTCCGGCGGCGGAGCTGATCGACGCCGGGTTGATGATCGGGCCCCGCACGTACAGCACGGGCGATCCGCTGTACCGCGGCGACGGCCCGCGGCAGAACGAGATCTCGAGCTATGAGGTGGCCGAGCAGAACATTGCGCGGCTCCAGTCGTGGGGAGCGGTGTCGATCAAGCAGTATCTGCAACCGCGCCGAGACCAGCGGCAGTGGATTTCCGACATCGCGCGGAAGAAGGGCCTGATGGTCACGGCCGAAGGCGACTCGGTCGAATACAACCTGAGCATGATTGTGGACGGCCAGACGGCGTTCGAGCACCCGATGAGCTACATGCCGCTTTATCAGGATGCCGCGACGTTCTTCGGCCAGGCGAAGGCGGTCTACTCCCCGACGTTCATCGTCGGGGGCTCCGGCGCCTGGAACGAAGAGTTTTTCTGGCAGGAGAGCGACACCTGGAAGGACGAAAAGATGCGGCGGTGGCAGCCGTGGCGGCAGCTCATCCCGCACGCGCGCCGGCACGTCACCCGCCCGGTGACCGACTACAGCTACCCGCTCATCGCGCAGGGGCTCGCCGACATCATCGAGCGCGGAGGCTTCGGCGCGATCGGCTCGCACGGCCAGCAGCACGGCATCGGGTCGCACTGGGAGGTCTGGATGGCGGCCTCGGCGATGGGACCGATGGGTGCGCTCGAGCTCGCGACCGTGCACGGCGCGCACTTTCTCGGAGCGTCGAAAGACCTTGGTACGCTGACACAGGGCAAGCTGGGCGACCTCGTGGTGCTCAACTCGAACCCGCTGCAAAACATCCGCAACACGACGGACATTCTGTACGTCATGAAAGGCGGGATCCTCTACGACGCTGCCACGCTGGACGAAATCTGGCCGGAGAAGCGTCCTTTCGGCGACTACTACTGGGTCGAGCCCGACTCGCTCAAGACCGACGATCGGCCGATCGACTATCACGACAAACGCAAGACCACTACTTCGGTGAGGAAATAGACGGACGAACCAGAACCGTTCAGGAACCATTCAGAACCGTTCGGGGTTCAGGGTTCAAGGGTGGTTCAGGGCGGCGGGTTCGGGGTTCGAGGTGCGGGGTTCGGGTTGAACCCCGCCCTGGAACTCCTCCCCTGGAACCCCGAACCTCCCTTGAACCGTGCACCCTGAACCCCGAACCGTTCTGGTTCTGCTTCTGGTTCACATTCACTTCAGCTACGTCTGTGAGGAAATAGACGGACGAACCAGAACCGTTCAGGAACCATTCAGAACCGTTCGGGGTTTCAAGGTTCAGGGTTCAAGGGTGGTTCAGGGTGGCGGGTTCGGGGTTCGAGGTGCGGGGTTCGGGTTGAACCCCGCCCTGGAACTTCTCCCCTGGAACCCCGAACCTCCCTTGAACCGTGCACCCTGAACCCCGAACCGTTCTAGTTCTGGTTCTGTTCACATTCACTTCAGCGCTTTTTGTATGGCTGCTTCCGCGAGCGGCCCCATGATCGCGTAGCCTTTCGCGTTCGGGTGCAGGTCGTCCTCGCTGAGCTCCGTTCGAAGGAGACCCGACGCGTCGGTCATCGCCGAGAAGTAGTCCAGGTACACGTAGCCGTTGGTGGCCGCGTACGACTTCACCCAGTCGTTGAGCGCCTTAATCCGATCCATCGGCCGCCGCGTCGTCTGCGGCGGTGCGGGGTCTCCCGGCTTGTGGTGATACGCGCTCACCGGCAGCACGCTCGCAAGCACTACCCGGATTCCGTTCGCCTTCGCGAGCTCGCTCATCGACGCGAGATTCGCCTGGATTTCTTCGTTCGTCATCGGCCCGGTGTTCCCCGCGATATCGTTGGTGCCCGCGAGGATGACGACCGCCTTCGGCTTCAGATCGATCACGTCGGGGCGGAAACGCACGAGCATCTGCGGCGTCGTCTGGGCGCTGATACCGCGGTCCACGTAGGGCCTGCCCGGAAAGAACCCGCCGAAGTGCGGCTGCTGCCAGAGGTCGGTGATCGAGTCGCCCATGAAGACGACGCGGGCCTCAGCGGCGGCCGGCGGCGGCAGCTGGCGATTCGCGTCGCGGTAGCGACCGAGTTGCGCCCAGTCGCGCAGCCGGGCGTCCTGCGTCATGACGTCGGTGAACGCCCGGGCGACCTCGGGGCAGTTGGGAAGTTCTGACGAAGCGGGCGTCTGCAGCAGGAGGACGAGGAGAAGAGGGGTCATGTCGCGCCGAATGATACACGGGGCCAGGGCCCCCTCCGAACCCTGGCCCCACCGGAGGCGTCTAGCTACACGTTGATCCGACGACTTTGATTGACCGAGCGGCGAGCCTGTCGTCGACGCGCCGTCCGCTCACCTGCACGGTCTGACCGACGTGTTGACGCAGGGCGAGCGTCCCGGCCGGCCGGACTTCGAGCTTGCCCGACTTCTTCGTGACGAACATCGTCTTCCAGTTGCGTGACTGCGGCACGTTCGCTCCGCCGACCTCGGTCAGCACGAGCCTTCGCCCGTCGTCTTCGCTGCGCAGGCAGCCAACGTAGGTCGAGTCGAGCGCCGGCTTCGCGTCCGTGCGCGACAGCTTCGAGGCGACCGCGAGCGGCTCGTAGGACGCCGATGCCTGGATGGTCTTCGACGGAGCGCTCTCGCGCTTCGGCGTCGTCGATCGATTCGACATCGCCGCGACGATTGCGATCACCGCGAGCATGGCCACCACCGTTGCCGTCAGCAGGCCGATGCCAGCCATGGTGTCATGCGACGATTCCCGCGTCTTCGTCGATCCCGAGGGCGCTGCCTCGCGGCTGCGCAGGCTTCCGACGTGCTTTACCGACTTCGTCTTCGAGCGTCGTTTCGTCGTCATAGTGGCTCCTGGAAATCAGAATTCGGAATTCAGAATGCAGAATTCAGAATTCGACGTTCAGAAGCCCGAAGATCATTCAGAATGGCTGCCGTCTTTGGCCCGTCCGCGCAAGCCGTGGGCCGGCGTGCGGTTAGCGAGAACCGTAATTCGACGCGTGGCGGTCCGACGCGCGATTTTGCGTGGCGGAATTGCAGGAGTGTGATTTCATGAGCCGCCGATCGTGAAGCGCAGAACCTTTCTTCAAACGGTTCCTGTCGCGGCGTTGCTCGGGCGTGCCCGCCTGCGCTCGCAGATTTCCACGCGCCCCACCGATCCGGCTCCGCACGTGAGTCCCGATCTGTTGACGCAGACGTGGAGCGCACGATGGATCGCGGTGCCCGGCTCATCGGCGTTCGACTACGGCGTCCATCATTTCCGCCGTACGTTCGATCTGGCCGTCGAGCCGCTCTCGTTCGTCGTCCACGTGAGCGCCGACAATCGCTATCAGCTTTTCGTGAACGGCGAGCGTGTCGTGTGGGGACCGGCGCGATCCGACCTGAATCGCTGGCGGTTCGAGACAGTCGATATCGCGCGCCACCTGCGCGCCGGGCGAAACGTCGTCGCGGCCCTGGTCTGGAACTTCGGAGAATACGCGCCAGAGGCGCAGGTCACACACCGCACCGCGTTCATTCTTCAAGGGAATTCCGAGAGCGAGCGCGTGATCGACACGAACGACAAGTGGAAGTGCATGAGGAATCCCGCGTATTGGCCGCTGCACTATTCGCACGCGCAGATGCGCGGCTACTTCGTTGCCGGTCCCGCGGACAGCGTGGATGGCGCGCAGTATCCGTGGGGCTGGGCCGACCCGGCGCTCGACGATGGGATGTGGGCGGCGGGGGAGAGCGATCCGCGATGGAGCGGCGCGCCGCGGGAGGTCATCGACGCGCCGAATCGATGGCTCCTTGTTCCCCGGACGCTGCCACTGATGGAAGAGACGCCTCAGCGGCTGGCGGCGGTGCGTCTTGCAAGCGGCACGACTGTCCCGTCGAGTTTTCCGCGCGAGCCCTCGTCATTCACGGTGCCGCCGAACACTCGCGCGCGGCTGCTTCTGGATCAATCGCATCTCACGACGGCGTATCCGGAACTCGTGGTCTCGGGCGGCACCGCGGCGGTGATCCGTCTCGGCTACGCGGAGTCGCTGTTCGCGGATCCGTCGAAGGGTGTCGCGAAGGGGAACCGGAACGACGTCGAAGGCAAGACGTTCGTTGGGTACTACGACACGTTCACCAGCGATGGCGGTGTGCGCCGGCTGTACCGCCCGCTCTGGTGGCGAACGTACCGCTACATCGATCTCGACATTCAGACGAAGACCGAGCCGCTCACGGTGGAGGACCTTCGCGGCGTCTACACCGGCTATCCCTTTCAAATGAAGGCGCGGTTCGAAGGCTCCGACCGGCTGTCGAAGATGCTCGAGATCGGCTGGCGCACGGCGCGGCTCTGCGCGCATGAGACCTATATGGACTGCCCGTACTACGAGCAGCTCCAGTACGCCGGCGATACGCGCATCCAGGCGCTCGTTTCGTACTACAACGCCGGCGACGCCCGCCTCGCGCGGAACGCGATCGCACAGCTGAACGACTCGAGGACGGCCGAGGGAGCGACGATGAGCCGTGCGCCGACGCGGCAGCAGCAGTACATCCCGCCGTTCTCGCTCTGGTGGATCGGCATGGTCCACGACTACTGGCGCTATGTGAACGACCCGGAGTTCGTGCGCGAGATGCTGCCGGGCGTCCGCGCGGTACTGGGGTTCTTCGCCCGCTATCAGAGATCGAACGGATCGCTCGCCCCACTGCCGTGGTGGAATTTCGTCGACTGGGCCTGGAAGAACCGCGGAATTCCGCCGATGGTCGCCGGCGGTTCCTCGGCGGCAATCGATCTCCAGCTTTTGCTCGCGCTCGACTGGGCCGCCGATCTCGAGGAAGCGCTCGGGTCGAAGACGCGTGCCGCGGAGTGCCGCGCGTCAGCGACGGCGCTGCGCACGACGATCCGCCAGCTGTATTGGGACTCGTCGCGGCTGCTCGTCGCCGACACGCCGCGCAAGGTTGAATACTCGCAGCACGCGAACGCGCTGGCTGTTCTCGCGCGCGTAGTCGACGGCGAAGACGCCCGGGCGCTCGTGGGCCGGACACTGAAGGATGGCTCGCTCACGCAGTGCACGTTCTACTTCCGTCACTACCTGCACTCGGCCGTCAACCAGGTCGGCGAAGGGGACCGCTATCCCGATCTGCTCACAGCGTGGGACGACATGCTCGCGCGCGGGCTCACCACGTGGGCGGAGAACCCGGAGCCGACGCGATCCGACTGCCACGCCTGGAGCGCGAGCCCGAACTTCGAGATTTTCCGCACCGTGCTCGGGATCGATTCCGCGGCGCCGGGCTTCAGGCGCGTCAGCATCCGGCCGTTTCTCGGCAAGCTCGCGCGCGTGTCAGGCACGATTCCCCACCCGGCGGGTGAGGTCTCGGTCAGCTTGGCGTTGAGTGCGGATGGAAAACTGTCGGCGGAGGTTTCCCTGCCGCCGAACGTGACGGGCGAGTTTATCTGGCGGGGACAGCGACGGGAATTGAAAGGGGGTCAGACAGAGTTTGCGGTCTGACCCCCTCGCGCCTAGAACTAGAAGATAAACCTCAGGCTCAACTGGATGTCACGCCGGTCGTCGCTCTTGGTCGTGATGCGTCCGAAGTTGGCGTTGTTCGGATCCGCGTAACCCAGCTCACCCGCGAGCTGGTTGGTCTGCGCGCCCCTCTGCGCTCCCGTGCTCAAACCAAGGTTCGGATGGTTCGGGAAGTTGAAGAACTCCGCCCGGAACTGCAGCCTGCGCATCCCGCCCAGGTTGAAGTTCTTGAAGAGCGCGATGTCCCACTGCTGCTGCCCCGGGTTGTAGATGACGTTCTTCGGCGCGTTGCCGAACGTGCCGGCGGCCGGCGCCGCGAACGCAGCCGGGTTGAACCAGAAGTTGTCGTCGCGCCCCGCGCCCTCGGAGAACTGACCGTTGGCGCCCGCCTTCGGATCGCCGACGAGATCGAACGGCTGGCCGAAGCCGCCGTCGCCGACGCCGGCGATGTCGTTCGTTCGGATGACGGAGAACGGCGTTCCGGTCCGCATGAACGTCGCGCCGGAGATCTGCCAGCCGCCGAGCAGGTTCTTCATGAGCGTGTTCTGCTCGCGCCAGAAGGGCAGATCGTAGATGTAGTAGAAGTTCAGCGAGTGGCGGCGGTCGTAGTTCGACGGACCCCAGAAGCCGGTGTCGTCGTAGGTGTTCCACACGACGTTCCGCTTGTCGCTGCCGTTGTCTTCGGACTTGCCGACCGTGTACGCGATGCCGACCTTCAGGCCGTTGCTGTAGCGCCGGTCTGCGCTGATCTGGAGGCTGTTGTACAACGACCGCGCGGCGTTCTCCGAGATGCGGATGACGCCATACCCCAGGAACGGCCGCAACGCGGCGATGTTCGCATCAGGATTCGCCTGAATCGTCCCCGGCTGCAGCTGGTTGAGATTGCGCTCCCGCTGCAGGTAGAGACCCCTGCGGCCGACGTAGGTCACGTCGAGAACGAAGCCGTACGGAATCTCCCGTGCGGCGCCGATCGCCCACATGTACGAGGTCGGGTGCTTGAACACGACGTCCTGCGCCTGCATCGCGAACGGCAGGTCGGTCGACGCGCCCGCGCCGCCGCCGGGGTTGTCCACGCTGCCGTTGGACACGGTCACCATCGGCTGGAACGGCGGGTTGCCGCCGAGGATCGTCGAGTCGTTGAGCGTCACGCGGTTGTGGAAAACGCCGGCGCTCGCGCGAACCGTCGTCTTGTCGTTCACCGAGTACGCGACGCCGAGCCGCGGCTCAATGACGTTGTAGTGCATCTCAGAAAAGCCGCGCGGCTCGCCCTGGAAGAGCGCCTGGACGCTCGGGTCTGACGCGACGCCGAGATCGTTCCCCTCGCCCTCGAACCCGTCGCCCGGCAGCACGATGCCGTTGTAGCGGTCGCCTCCGACGAGCCGGCCGGTCGCCGGGTTGATGACCGCCGCGCGCGACGGATCGTAGAAGCGCTGATCGAAGTTCGCTATGTTGTTCGTCGTCGAGTACCAGGGCGGCCAGAAGACCCAGCGAATGCCGCCTTCGACGGTAAGGTCGGAAGTCGGTCTCCACGAGTCCTGGAAGAAGATGTCCGTCGCGAGCGACCGCCACTTCGTGAACGCGCGCTCGCCGAGTTCAGCGTAGTTGCTGTAGAGCCCCATCGCCATGTTCGCGATCCCCACGTTCGTGCCCCCGGGGCGGTTGTCCAGGAATTCGAACCGGCCGTTCTGGTTGTTCGTGCCGCCCGGAATCGCGAGCACGTTGATCTGGTCGAAGTCGTCTTCGCCCGAGTACTCGAGGATGACACCCGCCTTGAACGTGTGCCGTCCCCTCACGAGCGTCGCCACGTCCGACACGGTGTGGATCGGTCCCTGAGACGACGCCGGGTACGGGCCGCCGTCGATCTCGTTGAACCCGCCGCTGCCGACCGAGATCGTCGGAATCTTGTCGTCGATCTCCTTGTCGGAAAAGATGTACGGGAAGTTGATTCCAGTACGGCTGCGCTGATACAGCCCCGATTCGGTGAAGACGTTGATGAACACCTCGTCGAGCGAGTGCGTATAGCTCAACTCGTTGACGAGGTCGCTCCCCCACGTGCTCGTCCAGTTGATGATCTGCGTCGAGTTGGGCCGGTCCCAATCGGTTCGCGCGAACGGGAACTGGCCGCGGAAGGCATCGACGGCGACCCAGTTCTGGCTCGAATACCGGTACGTCAGCTGGTGGCTGTCGTTCACGCGGTAGTCCAGCCGAATGGTGTCCTTCCGCTGATCCTGCGGGTTCTCGCTGCTCTGACTGAGGTTGGCCGTGCCCTGCCGGAAACCTGGCGTGGGCAACGGGTAGGTGTTCAGCATAGCCAGCCCGTTCGGCGACAAGAGCTCCGGCGGGATGACGTTGTTCGGAAACGGCGTGTTCGTCCTCGGATCCATGATCACGCGCGCGCCGGTGAAGAACCCGTTGTTCGGATCCAGCAACTCGCCGAAGTCACCGCGGCGCATCCTCTCGGTCGGGACCGTGGCGGTGTTCGTTTGAACCTGGAAGAAGTCCACCCACTCCTGGGCCCCGAAGAAAAAGAACTTGTCCTTGAAGAACTCACCGGGGACCGGACCGCCGACCGAATAACCGTACTGCTTGAACTCGAAGGGTGCAGGGCCTGAGTTCTCCGCCGGGTTCGTGCTGCGGTTGCGCGACCACGTATTGGCCTGCAGGGTCTCGTCGCGGAAGAAGATCGACGAGCTGCCGCTGTACCGGTTGCTGCCGCTCTTCGTGACGAAGCGGATCTGGCCGCCGCTTGCACGCCCGTATTCAGGCATGTAGTTCGCGGTCAGGAGCTGAACCTCCTGGACGGCTTCGACGTCGGGGATGCCGATGATCGTCCCGGACGAGCGGGTGCGGATCGCGATCGCGCCGTCGTTGTAAATCGTGTTTTCGTCGGGCCGGCTGCCGTTGATGCTGTACCCGCCGTTGCTGAACGCCGCGAACCCGAGGTTGTTGAAGCTGCCTCCGACCACGCCCGCCTTCAGGCCGGCGACGCCGAGCGGGTTGCGCCCCTGGAACGACAGGAGCTCGATGTCCTTCGCTTCGACGGTCTTCCGAATGGACGCGTCCGTCTGGAGCGGCGTCGCTTCGGCAGTCACGGTCAGCGCCTCTGTGATCGCGCCAGTCTCGAGCGTGATGTCCACGTTGATGCGCGCGGAGGCGTCGAGCCGCACGCCGACCTGCAGGCCCTTCTTGAAGCCTTCGAGCTCCACCTGGACGTCATAGGTGCCCGGAGCGAGGGACGGAAAGACGTAGTACCCAGTCGAGTCGCTGACAACTGACCGCGTCAGCCGCGTCTGGGTATTGATGGCGGTGACGGTCGCGCCCGGGATGACGGCGCCGGATTGATCCTTGACGAATCCGGCGATCTGACCGCGTTCGAGCTGTGCCGCGGCGGGGGCGGGCACGACCAGAGAAACGAGCAACAGAACCAACGCGCTGGCAACCGAAGCCCTCATGGCTTGACCTCCTCGGATCGCTCGGAGAGCACGAGCGAGAACCTGGGACTTTCCGGATGCTAGTGCGGATCAACTGTCTCTGCAACCCGCCTTTTTGCGGCGACGCGTCGTGCCGACGCGGTGAAACCCGTGCAGCACGGCTGTGTGTAGTCGACGTAAAATGACGGGCGCCGTGCAGATCATTCGATCCCGGAAAACCTGGGACGTCGTCATCGTCGGCTCGGGTGCGGGCGGCGGAATGGCCGCGAAGGTCCTGACTGAAGCGGGCGCCGATGTCCTCATGCTCGAGGCAGGTATTCACTGGGACTCCGCGCGCGACTCGAGGATGTTCGCCTGGTCGTACGACTCGCCGAGGCGAGGCTCAGCCATTCCGGAGCGTCAGTTCGGAGAGTTCGACGCCGGATTGGGTGGATGGACGCTCGAAGGCGAGCCTTATACAAGCGCGCCGGGGAACCGGTTCGACTGGTTTCGCACCCGGATGCTCGGCGGCAGGACGAACCACTGGGGACGCATCTCGCTGAGGTTCGGGCCGGACGACTTCCGCCGGAAGAGCCTCGACGGCCTCGGCCACGACTGGCCGATCACGTACGACGACGTGAAGCCGTACTACGACGAGGTGGACAAGCTCATCGGTCTCTTCGGATCGTACGAAGCCCTGCCGAACGAGCCGAACGGCATCTTCCAGCCGCCACCGAAGCCGCGCTGCTACGAGCTGCTCGTCAAACAGGCGGCAGACCGGCTGAACATCACCTGCTACCCGATCCGGCTGTCGATCCTTACGCAGCCGCTCAATGGTCGGCCCGCGTGTCACTACTGCGGCGAGTGCGGACGGGGCTGCGCGACGCACTCGAACTTCTCGTCGCCGTCGGTGCTCCTGCCTCCGGCGCTCAAGACGGGACGGCTCACGGTCCAGACCAACGCGATGGCGCGCGAGGTCACGACGAATGAGGCCGGGCTCGCCACCGGCGTCACCTACGTCGACAAGAAGACGGGTCGCGAGAACCACGTCGGGGCGCGCATCGTGGTGCTCGCCGCGAGCGCATGCGAGAGCGCGCGCATCCTGCTCAACTCGCGATCGCCGCGATCGCCGCATGGCCTGGCGAACGGCAACGGGATGGTCGGGAAGTATCTGACCGACACGACGGGCACCTCGATGGGCGCGTTCATCCCGAAACTGATGGACAACGTTCCGCACAACGAGGACGGCGCCGGGTTCGCGCATCTCTACATGCCGTGGTGGCTCGACAACAAGAAGGTCGATTTCCCGCGCGGCTACCACATCGAGTTCGGCGGCGGCCGCCGGATGCCGACCTATGGCTTCCTCGGCGGCATCCACCAGCTTGCGGCGCTCGACTCGTCGCGGCCGCCCGACGCGAAGGGGTACGGCAAATCGCTCAAGGACGACTACCGCCGCTACTACGGCGCGACGCTCTACTTCGCGGGACGCGGCGAGATGGTCCCGAACGACGACACCTACTGCGAGATCGACCCCGAAGTAGTGGATCGCTGGGGCATTCCCGTACTGCGGTTCCATTTCAAGTGGACGGACCACGAGTACAAGCAGGTCAAGCACATGCACGAGACCTTCCGCGCGATCGTCGCGGAGATGGGCGGGACTCCGCTCGGTCCGATGCCGCCGGCCGAGGAGGGCTACGGGATCGAGCCGGGCGGACGAATCATCCACGAACTCGGATGCGTGAGAATGGGGAACGATCCGCAGACGTCGGTGCTGAACAGCAACTGCCAGGCGCACGAAGTGAAGAACCTGTTCGTGACCGACGGCGGCCCGTTCGTGTCACAGGCCGACAAGAACCCGACGTGGACCATCCTCGCGCTCGCGATGCGCACGTCTCGGTACATTGCGGAGCAGAGGAAAGCGGGCTCCGTGTAGGCCCGGCCTTCAGGCCGGGCGTATGCAAACCATGACAAAGATTCCTCGTCGCGAAATGCTGGGTCTGCTCGCTTCAGGGCCCGTCGCCGCCGGCTTCGTGTGGACCGATGCCGAGGCGCAGACGGCGCACCATCAAGCGCAGGCGGCGCGGCAGACGGCGCGCAAGACCGGCACCCCGTTCAAGCCGAAGTTCTTCACGCCTCACGAGTACGCGACCGTCCTGGTGCTCGTCGACTTGATCATTCCCAAGGACGGGCGGTCCGGCAGCGCAACGGATGCCGGCGTCCCGGAGTTCATGGATTTCATCATGCTCGATCAGGAGGAGCGCCAGACGGCGATGCGCGGCGGGCTTGCGTGGGTCGATCGCGAATGCGAGCGCCGCTTCGACACGCGGTTCGTCGACTGCACCGCGGATCAACGGACGGCGATCCTGGACGACATCTCCGTGAGCGAACCGGCGCCGCCAAAACCAGTCACGCCGCCCGCCGCCGAGGCGGCGCCGCCTGCAACACCGGCAGCCGCGCGCGTGCTTCCGGGAAAGCAGGCGGTTTCGGGCGCGCCGAGCGAGCTCTCGCACGGCATCCAGTTCTTCCGCAGCTTCCGCGATCTCACCGCGAGCGGCTTCTGGACCAGCAAGATGGGTATGGCCGACCTGCAGTACATGGGCAACCAGCCGGTGCTCGAGTGGAAAGGCTGCCCCGACGGGGCGCTCCGCAAACTTGGCGTCAGCAACTCACCGTAAGCGGCTAACGATCAATCCACACTCCACACTCCACATTCCACAATGGGAATGGCTTTTCTAGCCTCCTTTCTCGTCCTTTTTCTGGAAGTCGCGCTCATCCGGTGGATGCCGGCCTACATCCGCCTGCTGTCGTTCTTCTCGAACTTCATCCTCCTCGCCTGTTTTCTCGGCATCGGCGTGGGCTGCCTGCTCGCGTACACCAGGCGCAACCTCTTCGTGTGGTTTCCGCCGATCCAGGCGGTCGTCATTGCAGCGGTGTATTTCCTCCGCCTCGAGGTCTCGGTCGCGACCTCAGGCAGCATTTATTTTTCGAGCGGCACGGCGGAGGAGGTCGTCGCCGTCGAGAGCACGCTGCTCCTGCCGCTCCTCTTCGTCATCGTCTCGCTGCTGTTCGTGGCGCTCGCGCAGCGGATGGCGATCGAGATGTCGCGGCTGCCCGCGCTGCGCGGCTACACGGTCAACCTGCTTGGCAGCCTCGCCGGGGTCGTTGCGTTCGGCATCTGCTCGTGGCTCGAGCTCTCGCCAACCGTCTGGTTCGCAGTCGCGTTCGCGGCGGCGGTGCCGCTCCTGTGGCGCGACGGTGGCACGACCCTTAAGGGTCGTGCGACGGTGATTGGTCTCCTCGTCCTGTCCCTCGCGATCGTCCATGTGATGGCGCGCTCGGCGATCTGGTCGCCTTACTACAAGATCACCGTCCGGCAGGAAGGACCCGACACCGTCGTCGAGGTGAACAACATCTTTCATCAGTCGATGGCCCCGGTCAGCCAGAAGGAATACTTCTACCAGTGGCCGTACATGGTTTTTGGCGACACGTTCGAGAACGTGCTCATCCTCGGGGCCGGATCGGGCACCGACGTCGCCGCGGCGCTGCAGCACGGCGCGAAGCACGTGGACGCGGTCGAGATCGACCCGGCCATCATCAGGCTTGGACGCGAACGTCATCCCGATGGGCCCTACACCGATCCGCGCGTGACGATCGTCAATGACGACGCCCGGCATTTTCTCAGGACGACAGACAAGAAGTACGACCTCGTGGTGTTTGCGTTGATCGACTCGCTGACGCTCCAATCGAGCTTTGCGGGCGTCCGGCTCGAAAGCTACATGTTCACGGAAGAGTCGTTCCGCGCCGTACGGGATCGGCTCGCGCCGGACGGCGTGCTCGTCATCTACAACTACTTCCGCGAGCCCTGGCTCGTGGATCGGCTGGCGAACACGGCGGCGGCCGCGTGCGGCACCGAGCCGCGCGTGCACGTCCACGAGGCGCGCGCTTACCTCGGAGTCATGATGGTGGGTCCGCGCCTGGCGCGGCAGGCGGCCATTCCCGAGCCGCCTGGGCGCGTGACCGCCTTCGGCCAGTCTCACGAGCCGAGCCCGGCGAGGCTGCATCGGCGCGACGCCTCGATTGAACCGGCGCTCGACGACTGGCCGTTCCTCTACCTGCGCGACCGCCACATGCCGCGGCACTACGTCGCCGCGCTCACGCTCATCCTGATTCTCTCGGTCGCGGCTGTTGTGGGGGCGCTCAGTCTCGCGCAAGGCGGCGCCGCTGCGGTCGGGGCGCCCACGCGCCCGCTCGGAAGCAGGGACGTCCAGATGTTCCTGCTCGGCGCCGGCTTCATGATGCTCGAGACGAAGTCGATCATCCAGTTCGCGCTCTTGTGGGGTTCAACCTGGGTCGTCGCGTCGCTCGCGATCGCGTCGGTACTGACGATGGCGCTGGCGGCGAACTATATCGTCGCCAGGCGCGAGATCACCCGGGCCTGGCTCGTCGTCGCTGTCCTCATCTCACTTCTGGCCGCGAACTACGCGCTGCCCATCGGCCGGGTTGCATTCGCGAGCCGGGTTCTCGAGTCGATCTTCTACGCGGTGCTCGTCTTCAGCCCGATCCTGTGCGCCGGGCTGCTGTTCGGATCCGCGATCAAGCGGTCGCCATCGCTCGCGCGCGACTACGGCGTCAATCTCCTGGGGGCGATGGCGGGTGGGGTGGGGGAGTATCTGTCGCT
>DATAFJ010000175.1:0-17075 GCA_036257535.1 Vicinamibacterales bacterium
TGACCCGGACGAGCGACGCGCTCACTGATGGAAGCACCCCTGCCGCGCCCCAGACAATACCGATAAGAACGGGCCATCGATTGATGTGTCGATCGAGGTTTAGTCCTGCCAGCAGGCCAAGAAAAGACCAGGTGGGAATCAAAGATACGATTTGGGCACCTATCGTAAAGCAGGCAGCGACCGATAGTGTTTGGATCGACAGCTGGCTCGTGCCGAACACTCGGTCGAAGATCCGATCCATGAGCGTGAAAACAGCCCACACCAAACGCCTGATCAGCCCGGCTGGAGTGTGAGGGAAGTCCGCCAGCCTTACCCAGAGGTCCTCGAGCCTGCTCTGGATGCGCTTGTCCGTGGTTTCGTACGTGAAGGCCGCTACATAGATGAAGAAGAGCCCAAGGCCGAGTGCCAGCACTCGAAGGACAGTGAGGACCGAAGGCATCCAGCTCGCCATCCCGGAACACCCACCGGGCGGAGTCTAAACCGGAACCTCCCCGAACCTCCACCCGTATGACCTACACATGCGCATCAGCCAGGTCGTGCGGAGCCTCGCCAGAATGCCTGGCTTCACCGTCGTCGCCGTCCTGACCCTCGCCATCGGCATCGGCGCCAACACCGCGATCTTCAGCGTCATCGAGAGCGTCCTCCTCAAGCCCCTGCCGTACCCGCGATCCGAGGAGCTTGTCGTCCTCGATCACGCCGCGCCGGGCGTAGGCCTTAAGAGCGCGGGCGCGGCGCCGTTCCAGTACTTCGTCTATCGCGAGGAAGGCCGCGTGTTCCAGGACGTCGGCCTGTGGAACACAGGGACGGTCAGCGTGACCGGCCTCGCCGAGCCGGAAGAAGTCCCGGCGCTCTTCGTGACCGACGGCATCCTGCCGATGCTCGGCGCGCAGCCGATGCTCGGGCGCCTGTTCACAAAAAGTGATGACACGCCGGGAACGCCCGAGACGGTCGTGCTCACGGCCGGCTACTGGCGCGCGAAGCTCGGGGCCGACCGCGCGGCCATCGGCCGGACGGTCACGCTCGACGGCCAGACGCGCGAGATCATCGGCGTGCTGCCTGACACGTTCCGGTTTCTTGATCGCGACGTGTCCCTCGTCGTGCCGTACCGGTTCGATCGCAGCAAGACATTCCTCGGACAATTCAGCTACCAGGCCCTGGCGCGGCTGAAACCGGGCGAGACGATCGCTCAGGCCACCGCCGACATCGCACGGCTGATTCCGATCTCCCTCACGCGCTTTCCGCCGTTTCCGGGCGCGAGCCTCAAGCTGTTCCAGGAGGCGGGCCTCGGGCCGAACCTGCGGTCGCTGAAAGACGACCTCGTTGGCGAAGTGCGCACCGTGCTCTGGGTCCTGATGGGGACGATCGGCATGGTGCTCCTGATCGCATGCGCGAACATCGCGAACCTGTTTCTCGTCCGCGCCGACTCGCGGCAGCAGGAGCTCGCGATCCGCGCCGCGCTGGGCGCCGGCACAGGACGGATTGCCCGCGAGCTGCTCCTCGAGAGCGTCCTGCTCGGCCTGATGGGCGGCATCGTCGGAGCCGCGCTGGCATACGGCGCACTTCGCCTCCTTGTGACGCTCGCACCGGCGAACCTGCCGCGCCTCGCGGACATCGGCATCGGTCTGGCCGGACTCCTGTTCACGCTCGTGCTGGCGATCGTCGTCGGACTTCTCTTCGGCGCCATCCCGGTGTTCAAGTACACGGGTGCGCAGATCAGCTCGCTCCTCCGCGGCGGAGGACGCTCCGCGAGCGCGAGCCGCGAGCGGCATCGAACACGCAACACGCTGGCCGTCGTCCAGGTCGCGCTGGCGCTCGTGCTCCTCATCGGCGCAGGGCTGATGATTCGCACGTTTTATACCTTGAGCAGCGTCCATCCCGGGTTCGTCCGCCCGGAGGAAGTTCAGACGTTCCGCCTGTTCATCCCGGAATCGCAGGTCAAGGAACGATCCGCCGTCGCACGCATGCATCAGGCGATCATGGACAAGGTCGCTTCCGTCCCCGGCGTATCCTCCGTTGCCCTCACGTCGGTCGTGACGATGAGCGGAGACGGCTGGCACGATCCGCTGTTCGCGCGGGATCGCACCTACAGCGACTCCCAGATTCCACCGCTCCGGCTCTTCAAGTTCGTCTCGCCCGGATACATGCGCACGATGGGCGCGTCGTTGATGGCCGGCCGCGATTTCACCTGGGACGACATCTATCAGATGCGGCCCGTGGCGATGGTCTCGGAGAGCCTGGCGCGCGAGCTCTGGGGACAACCGTCGGCCTCCATCGGCAAGTTCATCCGCCCGTATACCAATGGCTCCTGGCGCGAAGTCGTCGGCGTCGTTTCGGACATGCGCGAGGATGGCGTCGACAAGAAGCCGACCACGACCGCGTACTGGCCGCTCCTGATGGAGGAGTTCACCCCAGGCAGCGACGACGACAAAGATCCCACGTTCGTCATGCGCAGCCTCGCGTACGTCGTCCGCAGCAGCCGAACTGGCTCGGAAGGATTCGTGAACGAGCTGGGACGCACCGTGTGGTCGCTCAATTCCCAGCTGCCGATGGCGGGCGTCCGGACGCTGCAGGACGTCTACGACCGATCGCTCGCGCGGACGTCGTTCGCGCTGGTGATGTTAATCATCGCCGGCGCGATGGCGCTGCTCCTCGGCATCACCGGGATTTACGGCGTGATCTCGTATTCGGTCGCGCAGCGGACGCGCGAGATCGGCATCCGCGTCGCGCTCGGGGCGCAGGCACGCAGCGTGCGACGGATGTTCGTCACCCACGGCCTCGTGCTCGCGGCTGTGGGCGTTGCGATCGGCATCGCCGCCGCGGTCGCAATGATGCGGCTGATGTCCACGATGCTGTTCGAGGTGAGCCCGGGCGATCCGCTGACCTACGGCCTGGTCTCGCTGGCACTGATCGCAGCGGCCGTGCTCGCCAGCTACATCCCGGCCGCGCGCGCAACGGCCGTGGACCCGATGCACGTCCTCAGGGCGGAGTAGGTCTTTTCGCGCTTGCGTGTGATTCCTGTTGACGCCGGCCGGCGCTGTTCCCATAGTGTGCGAGAAACGGGGAAAGCTGCATGGCTCGCCACACGCTGTTCAATCAATTCACACGGACGATCCGCACCGCCTGGTTTGCCGAGCAGGATGGACTCACGACGCGTGAGGCACTCGAGCGCGTCATGGAGGCCCGCGGAGAGGCCGAGCGGCGTCGATCGCGCCGCGAGTTCCTCGGCGACATCGCGCGCGTCGCGGCGTCGGGCACTCTCGCCACTGTCGCCGGCCCCGTTACCCAGGGCCATGCAAAACCACGCGGCGGCAGCCGCAGCATCGCGATCGTCGGGGCGGGCATGGCGGGGCTCGTGTGCGCCGATCACCTGAGGGAGGCGGGAATCCTCGCGACCGTCTACGAAGCGGCGCCGGATCGCGTCGGCGGCCGCGTAAGGTCGATCCCGGACGTTTTTCCGGGCCGAACGATCGAGCTCGGCGGGGAATTCATAGACTACTGGCATGCGACGATCCTGAAGTACGTGCGCCGCTTCGATCTCACGAGGGTCGATCTCTTTGACACGGCCGGGGAGGTCCTCTACCGCATCGACGGCGTGACCTACCCCGAGTCGACGATCGTCGACGCCTTCCGGGACGTGGTCCTGCGCATGAAGGCGGACATGCGGTCGGTGACGTCCGGCATCAGCGCGAGGAATTTCGAGCCTGCGCCAGGCAGCGCCGACAGGCGGCTCGACAACACGAATCTGCAGGAGTACCTCGAGCAGCTCGGCGCCGCGGACGTGCTGTTAAAGGCGATTCAGTCGGTGTTCGGTGGCGAGTACGGGCAGGAGATCCACCTGCAAAGCTGCTTGAACTTCGTCCTCTTCGCGAAGCTCACGCGAAGCAAGAGCCGCATCGTCTACTTCGGGGCCAACAACGCCGAACGGTATGCGATTGCAGAGGGGAACGAGGCGCTTGCGCGCAGACTGCGCGATGAACTCGTCGCCGCCGGTGGCAGCGTGCAGGGCCGGAGGACTCTGGTGGCTCTGAAGAAGGCCACCGATGGAAGATACCAGCTCACGTTCGGCGACAAGACGACGGCAACTCATGATGCTGTCGTGCTCGCCATCCCCGCGACCGTCATTCGCGACCGCGTCACACTCGACGGCAATCTCGGGATCGCTCTCCAGACGCGCGCCGCGATTACCGGTCTCCAGTATGGCGACAATACGAAGACAATGTTTCAGTTCGGGTCGATGGAGCCGTTCGCGGCGCTCGGGGGCGACGGGACCGCGTACGCAACCGATCCGGCGCTGCCCAACGTGCAGGTGGCGTTCCCATCGAAAACGGCCGCACCCGGCGCGGATCCGACGGCGCCAGTCGTCGTTGATTACGGCTTCGGCGAGCGCGGCCGCCTTCTTCCGACCGTCGATCCCGATGGGTCGGGATTCCTCGGCGGATACGATGCGATCTTTCCCGGGGCCGCGGCCGCAGCCGTGCCGCTCCTGAACGGTGAGCTCTTCGCGCGCGCACACTGGCCGTCCGAACCGAACGCGCTCGGGAGCTACACCTGCAACCAGCCGGGCTACTTCACGACGATGGAGGGCTGGCTCGGCGAGCCGGCAGGGAATCTCGCGTTCGCGGGCGAGCACACCGACAGCTTCCACAACTTTCAGGGCTTCATCGAAGGCGCGGCGGTGTCGGGCATTCGCGCGGCCGAATACCTGCTCGGCCGGATTCGACGCGGGTTGCTGTAGTCCTGTCATTTCCTGAGGGCGGAGTGGCAAGCTCATCCTGATTTGCGACGCCGCGCGTGAGGCAAACGCGCCGACTCACGCTGATCGTCCCCGCTTTCTCAGCTCTTGCCCCTCTCAGTTGACGTTGACATTCATCGGTCGCGGTGCCACTCTCCTGAACCTTACTACCGGCGATAGGAGGTCGCGACGATGGAAAAGTCAGCCTGGTTCGCCTCTCTGGCGGCGTTATTGACCGTGGTCGTCGGGCTGCTGGTTCTGTCAGTGGCACTACCCAAACAGTCACCGCCGCTCCCCTCCGTCGCGATGGAGGAAGAGGGCGAAATGCCACCGGCCCTCGAACGCAAGCTGGCGGCACGGCAGGCCTTCTCGGCGAGCATCGATGCGGCGCTCGAAGGCGAAGGGCGCGGCGCCGCCGTACAGGACTGGATCGAGCACGCCACGCCCGGCAACGACATTCCGATCGCCGCGCTCCTCGGCTCGAGAAACGGATGGAAGCTGATCAAGGCACGGCCGGCGGTCGGGGGCGGTGCCTGGACGCCGCTCGGACCGGACAACGCCGTCAGTCTCTTCAACCCGTTCCGGGATCGATCGGTTTACAACGCCGGCACGCCCAACTTCGCCGGCCGGACCATCGCCGCTGAGATCGATCCGGCTTGCGCCGCCGGCGACTGCCGGCTCTGGATCGGCAACGCGAACGGCGGCGTCTGGATGACCGACGATGCGCTGGCGGTGGCGCCGGCCTGGCGGTTCATCTCGCACACGTTCGAGCACCAGAACGTCGCTGCGCTGGCGCTCGATCCAAACGATCCGCAGTCGAACACGTTGTGGGCCGGGACGGGCGAGCCCAACGCGTGCGGCAGCGGGTGTACGGCCGGCGTCGGTCTCTATCGCACGACCAACGGCGGCAAGTCGTGGAATGGCCCCATCGCCGCGGGGCAGTTCGGCGGCCGCGCCGTCGGATCGATCGCCGTGCAGCCGGGCAACTCGAACGTGATCTTTGCCGCGTCGGGCCGCGGCGTGTTGGGTGTCTCGAACACGTGCTGCGGCGGCGTGGACGCGCTCATCCCGGGCGCTCCGCACTTCGGCCTCTATCGGTCAATGAACGGCGGCTCGAGCTGGCAGTTGGTGAGCCAGGGTGCGCCGGCGCTGTGCACCGCGTCGACGCCGGATCAGGTCTCGCTGAACCAGACGGCCTGCTCGCCGCGCGGTGCCCGCCGCGTGATGTTCGACCCGGTCGATCCGAACACGGTGTACGTTTCCTTCTTCGCGCGCGGCATCTGGCGATCGAAAAACCTCGGGAATACGTGGGAGCAGATTCTCCCGCGCATCGGCCCCGCCACGGGAACCGCCGAGCGTTCCGAGTTCGACGTCGTGCAACTCGGCGGCGAGACGCGCATGTACGCGGGGATCGGCGGCGGCGGGATCGTGGCGCACTTCCGCCGCAACGACGCGGTCCGGAACGCCTCTGCCGCTGCAGTGCTCGCGAGCTGGCAGCTTCTCACCGACACGAGAGAGAACACACCCGGCTACTCGAGCTTCGGGTACTGCGACGGCCAGTGCAGCTACGACAACTACGTATTCGTCCCGCCGGGCGCAGGCCCCGACGTCGTCTATCTGCTGGGCGACAACGAGTACAACGAGAATAACTACGTCACGGGGCGCTCCAACGGGCGGGCCGTCCTCCTCTCGACCAACGCCGGCGTGCACTTCACCGACATGACCGAAGACGCGTCGCACGATGTCTTTCCGGTCCAGCTGCACCCGGATCATCACGCGCTCGTCACGAATCCGACCAACTGGCGGCAGTTCTTCGACTTTGGCGACGGCGGCGTGGCACGGTCGAACGGCGTGTTCGTCGACGAGTCGGCCGACTGCGCGGCGGTGAAGCTCATCTCCAACCCGCAGCGGCGGGCGTTCTGTGAGCTCGTGCTGTCACGCGTGCCCGAGCGGATCGACGCCATCAACGAAGGCCTCAGGACGCTCCACTTCTACGAAATCGAATACAGCCGTCACGACCCCGACGTCGTCACCGGCGGCACGCAGGACAACGGATCGTGGGAGACGCGCGGCGGTACGACATGGAGCAACGTGAACATCGCCGACGGCGGGCACAACGCGTTCGACGCGCCGGGCGGCAATCCGAACTTCCGCATGACGGCGTGGCAGGCGGGGTCGCTCCTGGCCAGCTTCACCCCTCAGGACCAGGTCGACATTACGTGGATCGCCGACACCATCAACTTCCTCCCGCCGTACGTCAACGAGGCGGTGCCGTTCATCGGCAACGCGATCACGGATCCGGTGCGGCCCGGCTGGATGTGGCACGGACGGGAGCACCTGTTCCGATCGCGCAACTACGGCCTCAACCCCACGTTTCCGAGGGAGGACGTGATCGAGCACTGCAACGTCTGGAACGGAGACTTCGACATCGATGAGAACGGGAGGTACGAGCCGCTCGTCGACATCTGCGACGACTGGCAGCCGCTCGGCGATCCCGGACCCAACGGACGGTTGACGAACACCGGCTTCGGCGGCGATCGCGTCGGCGGCCACGTGGCCGTCGTCGAGCGCGGGAGGAACGACACGTCCACGCTCTGGGCCGCGACCAGCCTGGGACGCGTGTTCGTCTCGAAGAACGCCGACGTCAGCGATCCAGCGGCCGTCCAGTTCGTTCGCGTCGACAGCCTCGCGGCGAACGATCCGCCGCGGTATCCGACATCGATCTTTGTCGATCCGGCCGACGCGAACCATGCGTGGATCACCTACAGCGGCTTCAACGCGAAGACGCCGGCGACGCCGGGGCACATCTTCGAGCTCCGATACGTCCCCGCGTCGGGCGGCAGTCCGGCATCGATCGTCTTCGTCAACCTCGACGGCAACCCGGCGGACGGTTACCCGGACATCCCCGCGCAGGCGGTCATCGTCAGCGGCAACGGCACCATCTACGTCGCCAACGACTTCGGCGTCGTCAGCAGCAAGATCGGCTCGGGCACGTGGTCCAACACGGCGGCAGGCCTGCCGAACGTCACCGTGGCCGATCTCGTCCTGGTTCGCGAACGCGGAGTGCTCTATGCCGGGACGCACGGACAGGGTGTCTGGCGGCTGAAGGTGCAGTGATCTGACAGCTCACCCGGATGCGGTCGACGCTCCGGCCGTGTCCGGGACTCCATCCCCGCGTCGGCGGTTCGGATCAGATGACGCGAGTGCGCTTCCTCCTCATCGGCGCAATTGCGATGTCGGCAGCGCTCGCAGCCGCGCAGAATCCGGCCGCGCCTATCCTGGAAGTGGACCACGCTTTCATCCTGACGGCGCCGATGGCGAAGGAGGAGCGCGCGGCCATCGAAGCGGCCGGCTTCACGATCGGATCGCACGTCGCGAAGCACACCGGCGCGGGCACGGCGTCTGTCGGCGTGCTCTTCTCGAACGCGTACCTGGAGCTTCTGTGGCTGGATTTGTCCGTCTCCGTCGATGCCGACAAGATGCAGGACGTCGAGCGGATGCGACAGCGAGCCGCGTGGCGCTCGAGCGGCGCCAGCCCGTTCGGTGTGGGGCTTCGGCGCACGCCCACGGCGCCAGAGAAGTTGTCCATCGAGGCTGAGGAGTACCGCGCACCATGGCTGCGTCCGGGGACTTCCATCCTGTCAGTGCGTGATGTGCCGGGGTTCCCGCTGCTCTTCGTCGTCCCGCGTTATGTCGCGCTCGACGCATGGGTGGCCAAAGCGCGTGAGACCGAACCGGAGTCCTTCCGGCACAAGGCGGGACTCGAGCGGCTGACGCGGGTGATTGTTTCAGGGCCGTATCAGGCGGCGCCCGACGCGGTCGCCAACATAGCGGAGCTGCAGTTCGTCAACTCACCGGATCACACGCTCGAGCTGACGTTCGACGAGGGGAGGCAGGGGAAGCGCGCCGACCTCAGGCCGACGCTGCCGCTCGTTCTGGCGTTCTAAACTGCGTGGTATGTCGCCGATAACACCAGACGTCCAACTGATCCGCTGCACCAGCTGCGGCGCTACAAATCGAGTCCGGCCGGCTCAGCTCGAAGGAACACGCAAGGCGATTTGCGGCCGCTGCAAGACGCCGCTGCCTGTTGCCGCCGGCCCCATCACGGTCAAGGACGCGACGTTCGCAACGGACGTGGAGCAGTCCCCGCTTCCGGTGCTCCTCGACATGTGGGCGCCATGGTGCGGCCCCTGCCGGATGGTGGCCCCGATCGTCGAAGAGCTCGCGGCGGAGATGGCGGGACGAGTGCGCGTCGGGAAAATGAACGTCGACGAGAACCCGATCACCGCGGAGCGATTCAACGTCCGCAGCATTCCGACACTCCTTATTTTCAACCGAGGTCAGGAAATCGACCGCATCGTCGGCGTTCAGCCCAAGGCGCAGATCGCCCAGCGGCTCGCGCGGGCAACCGCTTGAAGCTGCGTCGGGCTTTCAGACAGGGTACGGTCCGTCGCCGAACCTCTCCGCGTGATAGCCCTTCGACCCGATCGCGCGGGCGAACTCGCTGCGATAGTCGTCGCCCGCGTCCAGGCGTTCGAGGGCGCGCGTGAAGTCATATCGCGGCTGCCACCCGAGCTCACGCCGCGCGAGATCGTTCACGTGAACGCGGTCGATGGCGGGAAACATTGACCAGCCCAGGCGCTCGTAGTCTGCGCGTACTGCGGTACGAGCCGTGCGACAAGACGGGGCGCGTCGACGCGCAACTCGGCCAGATCTTGCCGCGAAAGAGGAGTGGTCGCGCTGATGATGTACCGGCCGAACCCAATCGCGGCCGCTTTCTCGAGTGCGAGCAGATGCGCCGCGACCACGTCGTCCACGTCGACACGACGATAGAGCAGCTCGTTCACTTTGATGTTCGCATCGGCATAGGCACGGCGCATCTCAGGGTTGTCGTCTGCTTAGGGAAGAACCGGGACGTCCGCAGAATCAGGCATGCCAGCCGTTCGTTCCGGTGAAACAGCTCGCACAGATCCTCGGCGGCAACTTTTGTCACGCCGTAGATGTTCCTCGGGATCGGCGCGACCTCCTCGGTAATCCAGGCCGCAGGCATTCCGGCGCCCGGCGTCAGCGCCAGGCCGAAGGCGCTCGTCGTGCTCGTGAACACGAACGTCCGCACACCGACTGCCGCCGACGCCTCCAGCAGGTTCAGCGTGCCCGTGATGTTCGTGTCGACGAACTCCTGACGGGGGTGGCTTGCGACGTGCGGCTTGCGCAGCGTCGCCGCATGGATCACAGCGTCGACACCACGCATGCTCCGTCGCACGAACGCAGCGTCCGTGATCGACCCGACCAGGCTGGTGAATGGAGATGGCTTGATGTCAACCCCGACCGCGGTGTGACCGGCACCCGACAGCGTCCGCATCAACGCTTCGCCGAGGTGTCCGGCGCTGCCGGTCACGAGCACATTCATATCCAATGGCCCCGGTCTTGCTCCATGATCGATCGATCACTCGACTTGCGAAGGAGATCGAAATGCTGAGTCAAGTAAGCGTACAGCCAATGCTTCCAGTCCGGAATCTGGACGAGTCGACAATGTTTTACGAGAAGACGCTCGGATTGAAACCGGTCGAGGTCGAGGTGGGAACGGCGGTGACGTATCGAAGCGGCGACAGCACGCTGACCGTCTATCAGTCGGACTTCGGCGGCACCAACAAGGGCACGGCAGCGCTTTGGGAAGTCGACGACGTGGACGGAACAGTGGAGGAGTTGAGGCGGAAGGGCGTGAAATTTGAGCACTACGACCTGCCCGGCATGACGCAGAAGGGCGACGTGCACGAGGCGGGCGCGTTCAAAGTCGCCTGGTTCAGGGATCCGGGTGGGAACATCCTGTCCATCCAGAACAGGCCGACTCGGTAGACCGGACGTTAAAGATCAGGTCTGTCGGACAAGTCTGAAGAGAACGGCTCCAAGCACGAGAATCGCCGCTCCGAGAAACGTCCAGAACACGCGCGGCGAGACGAGGCTCGCAGTCTGCGCCGCCGCCGTCGAAGCGGTTTCGGTGCCGGGGACGATTTCGAGCGCCTCCGCACCCATGACTATAGGGGCGAGCAGCGCGAGATCGTATCGCGGCGCGGATAGATCGTCCCGACCGTATGCCAGCCGAAGATCGGTTGAAGCCGGCCTGTAGAAGCGAAGCCGATAGGACGGCAACAGCAGTCTGGTTTCCTTGATCGGCAGCGGACGGTTATCGCCTTCGTCGATGACGAGGGTCAGCGTATCGGCATCGAGGCCGTATATACGTGGAAGGTTGATGCTCAACTCGGGCGCAGCCGCGTCGCGATTCAGGCCCTGCCACACCTGCGCGTCAATCTGCTGGAGGAAGTAGTCCCGCCGTCGGCGATCCGGCGGGCGTTCGAGGCCGACGGTCACCGTCCGCCGAAACACGCGTGCCGACGTCGTCAGTACGAGCGTGGCGTCGGGCAGCCTGCGATATGGCAGACGGATGCGATAGATCGAGCGCCCTTTCGATTCCGCCAGCTCCGGCACTTGTGACGCCGCGGGCTCGATCGTGAGCGGCAGCGGCAGCGGCCCTTCCAGCCGCTCGATGAGATAGGGAACCTGACGCGACGCCGAATCCACGATCCGGACATCTTCGAAGCGACCGACAGGTCCGCGGCTGTGCGCCAGAGCCGGTGCGTCCAGCGCAAGCGCGACGAGGCCGGGCTTCCCGGCGGCTATCCGGCGTGTATAGCGGAACGTTTCGGCATCGATCGCGGCGCCGGTCGCCGGCAGATCGACCGATGGTGCCGGCGCGGCCGGAGCTGCGATCTCGTGGACTGGCTCCCACTCACCTGTGGCCACGCTATCGATGTCGAGGGCGTTCCGGGCCGCCTCCAAGTCGTACGACGGAGCCTGCACGGTGCCGTTACCAAAGCGGGCGACGACCGGCACTCCTTTGGAATCGAGGAAAATCGACGGCAGATCCGCGAGCTCGAGCCGCACCGCCGTGATACCGAGCGGCGGATTGTCGCCGTCCTCCACGACCAGATCGAGCTCGGTCTCTGCTGGCGCCGCGATGGGAATACGGAGATCCGAAACCGCCACTCCATCCCTGGTGACGCGCGTGAGCTTCGCGCGTCCGAGAATCGCCGGCGCCGCCTCGCTGCCGTGCACGCGCTGCTCGGTCACGTACCCATCGCGTGAGATGTGTTCGCCGGCAGCCTCGATGTGCAGCGCCACCGCCGGCAGGCGCGGGCCCGGGAGACGAATCCGGAAACGGCTGCGGCCCGGCTCGCTCGGCCGCTTGTCGAAGCCGTCGGGGGGAATCGTCAGAGGAGGCCGCAACGGTGTTGCCTCCGCGGCGCGCGCCCGGACGCTCGATGGCAATTCGACGCGTCCGCTGTTCGTGTCGTCCCACACGACACGGAAGAAGCGGTACGGCCCCGGCTCGAACTCGAGCGAGGTCTGACGCTTCCTTTCGGCGGGGAGGTCGAACAACGTGCCCTCCGGCGCCAGAAGCGTCCAGTGCCGGCGGTCCCCGCTGGCTTCGAGCGTCAGGCGCTTCAGGAACGGGGGGCGAAGCCCTTCGATGCTGATCGCACCGACCTGTTCCATAGTCCCGAGATCTGCCTCGAACCCGCTCGTCTTTTCTGTTGTGGCAATTGCCAGGACGGAACCTGTCAGCCATCGCGCCTCCGTGGTCTTCGGAGCGATCAGCAGGTACGGCACTTCCCGTCCGTTGGCGTCGAAGAAGCGGAGGTCGGCCAGGCCGCCCTCAGCGACCGCTCGCGCGCCGCGCGTGACGACGGTGAAGGGCCGGCCTCCTGACAGAAGAGGCACGTCGACCGGCAGTCGTTGAGGTTCTGACGCTGCGCCGCGGACGTCGCGTTCGTATCGAAACGATCCTGTCTCGTGCTGCTGCGCGGAGAGCGGCACCGCGATAGTCAGGACGAGCAGGACCCACCAGCGGCGCGTCATGCGGCGCCCTTCGACTCGCTTCGCTCGCTCAGGGCAGGTCCTTTCGGACGTGCCAGCACGTACTTCTGGAGGGCGAGCGCGACCAGCGAGAGCGACATCGCCAGGCCGACAAACGATGCGACGCGATATAGGCCCTCGAGCGATCCAAGATCGTACAGAAAACACTTGAACGTCGTCACCGCGATGAGCACGACGGCGGCGATCCGTGCCGCGCGGTTACCCAGCCAGATGCCGACCGCGAGCAGGAGCATCCCGAACGCGAGCCACCCGATCGTGTACGTCAAGTCCTGCGACAGCGTGACGCCGAACCTGAAAGTCAACGCCGGACCAACCGCAAAGAAATCGGCGATCTCGATGTTGAGCAGGAGGAATAACAGGATAGTGGCGAACGCCGGCAGCCAGCGCGACGGGCGCGGCAGGCCGGCAGGAAGCTTTTCATCGGTGCGGCTGAACCACCAGCCCGCGACAAACATCGCCGCAGCGCAGATCGCGTAAGTGTAGAGATACCAGTTGAAGATGCGGAGCGCTCCGCGCGGTTCGTAGACGAGCACGCTCGGGTTCATTGCGAGCCGCGCCATGACCGCCGCGAGCAGTGCCGATCCGGTCCACAACAGGCCGCGATGCGGAACGCGACGGTAGAGCCATGCGAGCGCCGCCCCCTCGACGGCCCAGCCGATCGTGATCCACTGATGCTTGAGCTGAAGCGGGATGGCGACGGTTATGAACGCGAGCGCCGTGCCGGCGACGAGGGCGAGGCGCCCCAGATCGCGCTGACCGGGCTGCTCCAGCTTCAGGAGACTGCGAAGCAGCCACGCCATCACGGCGCCGGCGACGACCGGCACGACGCCGACGATGTTGACATAGCCGCCGGCGACGACCGCCGAACGCGCGGTGAAGAAGAACATCGCGCTCGCCAGCACGGCCGCGATATACGGATGGCGTTCCGCTCGCGCGCGCCGGCCCAGGACGATGGGATACGCGATGAACAGGGCGTAGAGCGCCGATCCGAGCACAAGCAGCTGCTTCCACTCTCCGGAATGTTCGAGCTGCCAGCCAAGCGCCGCCATCCACGATGAGATGACCGCGAGCAGAGACAGCTGCTCCCAGCGTTTTATCCATGCGATCGCGAGGAGCGCCGAGACGTACGCCACATGGGACAGGACGATCAGCGGGAAGGGAGGTGGCACCTCGGTGGAGGAGGCCAGAACGACCGCGACCTGTGAGAGAAGCAGGCTGACGGTCGCCGATGCCCAGGCTGAAGGTTCGAGCTGCCTGGCTCGCTTCGCGACGCCGATCCACGCCAGCGCGAAAGCGCTCGGCACCGCCGCGGCGGCAAGCGCCACCGGCGCCCATTCGGACGATACCGTTCCGGCCCACGCGGTCGTCACGATCGCGGCCGCGACAGCGCCCGCCGCGTGGAGAATCGATAGACGCGTGGCGAGCGACGTCACGCTGACGGCGAGCGTCAGGACGGCGAGCGTGCCGAAGAGCGGCCAGGGCGGCATCGACCACTCGCGGTTCACCGCGACGAAAAGGAGGAACAGATGCCCGGCGAGCCCGATGTAGAGCCCCTGGCCGAAGCTGACCTCGCCCGACCCTGATGTGGACGGCGTCGGCGAACGACGGTGCGACCAGGCGTAGCCGGAGAGCGTAATCAATGTCAGCCCCGCCATGACCGCCAGCGAAGGCAGCAGGCCGACGACTGCCGCCGAACGCATCCACCAGATGCCGAGAATGCCGAACGAGCCGATGCTGCCGACGATCGAGATGGCCGGCAAGCCTGCAGAACCGGATTCGATGAACATGCCGGCGTTGATGACCGCGAGGAGGAAGGCGAGCCCCCACAGCGCATCTGCGGATACCGGCCCGGCCGCGAGAAACAGCAGCAGTCCGAGGCTGGCGATGAGCACCGCGCCGCTTCCCCAGGCCGGCTCGAACGGTCTCGACGATCGTCTGGCTGCGAGAGGCGCCCCGAGCGAGACGAGGCCGAAGAGCGCATACCAGCGGATCGCCGTCCCGAGCGTCTCTGCCGCGAGGTGCGTGACCGACCACGCGGCCTGCGCGGCGATCGTGAAGAACGCTGCGATGAAATACAGCCGGCCGTCACGTTCGGCCGCGGCGCGCCAGGCGATGAGGAGCAGCAGCCCGACGATCGTCGCGAACAGCGGCAGCGGGGCGGCGAACGCCGGTTCGATCCCCGCGAGCGCCGCCGGGAGGAAGAGCAGTAGAGGCGCGACGAATATGGCCCGCGCGCCAGCACCCTCAAACGGTCGTCCGAATCGCCTCGCGACGATCGGCGCCATGCTGAAGAACATGGCGAAAAGCGCGGCGAACGCGAGCGCGACGAAACGCGCCCGCGGCGCGTACGACACCGCGAGCCAGATCGCCGTCACGAGCAGGCTGGCGAGCGCGCCCGCGGCATGTGCGACCTCCTGGCGCCTGGCGAGCGCGACGGCGAGAAGGCCGGCGTCGATGATCAACAGGAACCCGAACAGCAGGCCGGGATGCGCGCCGTAGGCCGGCACCGCCGCGAGGTACGCGGCAAACAGCAGCGGCAGAACGGCCGCGGCAAGCGCCGTCGTTTCGAACGGCGCCGTCGGTTCGGTCGCGTGCTCACGCGCAGCGTTTCGCCTGGACAGCAGGAGGCCGGCGAACGACACGACGGGAAACACGAGAAAGATCCCCATCGCGAGAGTGAGCTGACTGGCGTCCAGGTACTTGAAGACCCATCCCCACTGATAAGCGACCGTGAACACGAGCGTCAGCTTCGTCAGCATCGGCCAGGTTTGACGTTGCGCGACCCACGCCAGCCCGATGTTGAGGAGCATGAGGTACGCGAAGAGCGGGATGGGCCTGTTTTCGCCGGTCGACAGCAGGGCCGGCGTCGCGAAACCGCCGAGCAGGCCGAGCACGGCGATGAACACCGACTCTCTGCGGATCGCCAAAGCCACCGCGAGCGCGGTCACCAGCGCCAGAAGCCCGAAGGCCACGACGCCCGGAATCAGGTTCCAGAGCGAGTGGGCGGCAAAGAACGTCGAGAACAGGATCGCAATCGCCGCGGCGTCGAGCGCGTTGGCGGTCACCGAATAGCGGCGCGCCGCCTTCAGCTCGCAGAGAACGAGCAGTCCGATGGCGACGGCGACGCCGATGATGACCCGGATGGGTGGCTGAAGCCACCCGTGCTCGATCGAGTACCTGAGGAAGAACACCGCCGCGAACACGAGCGCAACGCCGGCGATCGCGGAGAAGAGCTTGACGCCGACGAGGGACTCCCAGTCGATCGTCGGCCGCCACGGCGGCGGCTCGGCGGGCGTCGCTGGTGGTGCCGGCGGCGGCGGTGGCGGCTGCGCTGGACGCGGCGCCGGTGGCGCGGTCGGCTTCGGCTGAGCCGCTACTGAGGGTGGCGGGACTGGAACCTCGCGCGGCGCCGGTTTTGGAGCCGCAGGCTGAGCGGGCTTAGCGGCGACCGGTTCCGGCTCGCGGGCCGAAGGCTCGGCCGGGCGCTCCGGCGCTGGAGCTGGCGCCGGCGGCTGCGGCACCGCGACTGGGGATGGTTTCGGCGCGGCGGCGATCTCCCGCTGGAGTGCCTTGATACGGTTGGCGAGCAGATCGATCGTCGCTTGCTGCGCGTCGACTGTCGCCTCCAGCTTCCTGACGCGCCCCCTCGTGCGGACTGCCGAAACCCACGCCGCGATAGGCAGCACGAGCGGCACGAGCGCGAGCACCAAACCGACGAACAGAAACTCCACACGCTCTCCTTCGCAATCGCACAGGTGCGGCGGTTACGAGCCGAGGTTTAGAGACCGTTCTGTTGCGGGGAAGCACGTCAATTCTAGCAGCGGTGGGCGGGCCTGTCCTGAGAGGGACGTGAAGCAGCGTGAAAAAGCATGTCCCTCATCCTTTTTCACACTACGTCAGGCCCGGCTCACGATAAGGCGCGGCCGGTGGGACCGCGTCATGCGGCTGCCGCCACGCTCGACCGTCGATGTGTTGACGATGAATGGCGGGCTGCTGGGGAGGTTGACCCGCGCCGACGGCTATTCCGTTCGAATGATGATCGACGGCATCGAGGAGCGGATCGCGCGCGCGGACGTGCTGCGCGTCGATTTACCCGATCTGCCCGGCTCTGAAGCGAAGGCCGTCTGGAGACGCCGCCCGGCGCCCTGCTTCGAGGCGGAGCCGCAATAGGCGGGGTCGCCGGCGGGAAAGCGGCGCTCCTCGAGCGCGGACCGCGGCTGATCTATCTCGCCGAAGATCTCGGGCGGATGCGGCGATACTAGGCACTGACCTGCCGGCCAACTTCCAGCACTAAACCGCGCCACACACGCGCGCGCTTTCCCACAGAACGGAGTGCTGCTCGAACGTCTTGCGATATGCCTCGATAACGGCGAGGATCGATTGCCGCGCCGCTGCCGTATCCGGATGG
>DATAFJ010000182.1:0-1527 GCA_036257535.1 Vicinamibacterales bacterium
AGTCGGCCGTCGCCAGTCAGTCGCCAGCCGCTGCCCAGTCGCGCACGGTCTGCCCCGGCGAAGGGCGAGACGACTCGACAGATTGAGACCGGCAACCGACTGCCGACTGCCGACCGCTGACTGCCGACTCGGACTGCTGACTGAGACCGACGACTGACGACCGACGACCGCGGACTGATCTAGTATCCCACTAGTTCTTTGGCCTTTGTGACAACCCTGTCGACGCCTGGCAAGAAGGCGGCTTCGAGGGGCGGCGAATATGGCACGGGGGTATCGGCCGACGCGATGCGTATGATGGGGGCATCCAGGTATTCGAACGCTTCTTCGGCGATGATTGCCGCGAGCTCTCCGCCAATGCCTCCCGTCAGCGTCGCCTCGTGCAGGAGCAGCACCCGGCTCGTCTTCGCGACGGTGCTGAGCACCGCTTCCTTGTCGAGCGGCGCCAGGCTCCGTAGGTCGAGCACCTCGGCCTCCACGCCTTCTGCCGCCAGCCTCCCGGCGGCGTCGAGCGCCGTGTGGACCATCGCACCAAAGGTGATGATCGACAGGTCCTTGCCTTCGCGCCTCATCGCCGCCTTGCCGAGCGGCACGACGTAGTCGTCCTCGGGGACCTCGTCCTTGATCCGACGATAGAGATATTTGTGCTCGAAGTAGAGCACGGGATCATCGTCGCGAATCGCCGCTTTCAACAATCCCTTCGCGTCGTACGCCGTGGACGGCTCGACCATCTTCAGCCCCGGCGTGTTCAGGAAGAACGACTCCGGGTTGAGAGAGTGGAACGGTCCGCCCCCGACGCCGCCGCCGCAGGGACCGCGGACCACGATTGGCGAGCCGGCGCCGTTGCGGTACCGGCTCGTCGCCGCGAAGTTCGTCAGCATGTCGAAGCCGGACGCGATGAAGTCGATGAACTGAATCTCGGCGACGGGTCGCATGCCCATGTACGAGGCGCCGATGGCGGAGCCGATGATCGCGATCTCGGAGATTGGCGTGTCGATGACGCGTTGCTCGCCGAAGCGCGCCTGCAGACCATCGGTGACCTTGAACGCGCCGCCGTACACGCCGACGTCCTCGCCGAGCACGAACACGCGCTCGTCGCGCGCCATTTCGTCGAAGAGCGCCTGACGGATTGCTTCCAGATAGGTGATGACTGCCATGATTCAGCGCGCGGCGAACGGGGACCTGACGAGCTCGACCCGCGGCACGGCGAAGTCGTCGCCGGCAAACACGCCGCGCGTGACCGTAGCCGGATCGGGCATCGGCGATTTCTCGGCGAGATCCGCCTCTTCGGCCGCATAGCTCCTGGTCATCTTGTCTATGTCGTCGAGCTCTTTCGCTTCCGCCACGCCGGTCTCGACGAGCTGTCGCCGGTACAGCGCGACCGGATCGCGCGCCGTCCAGTGCGCCAGGAGCTCTTTGGGCACGTACCGCGCGTCGTCGTGCTGTGCGTGCCCCTGCATGCGCATCGTGTCGACGCCAATCAGCGACGCACCCTCCCCCGAGCGGGCCCGGTCAACCATCCGCTTCGCA
>DATAFJ010000199.1:0-18668 GCA_036257535.1 Vicinamibacterales bacterium
GAATTCACGGGGTGGGGCTTCCGGGCCTTCGGGAGCTACCAGGCGCCGTGGGGCATCCGGCTCTCGCCCGTCTTCCGTCACCAGTCGGGGCAGCCGTACGGCCGCACGGTGACGATCGCCAACGCGGACATTCCGGCCGGCTACACCTACTCGGCGATCAACACGCGGACGATCCTGGTGGAACCGCTCGACAGCCGCCGCACGGAGAACATCAACCTCCTCGACGTTCGGGTGGAGAAGCAGCTGACGTTTCCGGGGAGCATGAGGCTGGGGCTGTTCGTCGATCTCTTCAACATCACTAACAGCGCCGCCCCGGAGGTGATCGGCTTCACGACGGGTCTGCAATTCGAGCGGCCGACGCAGCTCCTCGCGCCGCGCACGTTGCGAGTCGGCTTCCGGTTTATGTGGTAAGGCAACTGACGCTTGCCCAAGAGTACGAAGTACGAAGGGCGAAGTCAGAAGTAAAGGCGTGAAGTAGGTAAGTCGGAAGCGAGGGCGAAGGTGGACCGGATCGGCCTTCGCCCTTCGTCTGTACGCTGTCTCGCCCGCCTTTGCCAGAAGATCCAGCCGAACTGGCTCCCCGGTCGCAGCGGCGTTCTACAACACGCCGGACGACACGTGGCGACAGGACTCGGGAAGCTGGGTGTACAAGGGCGAGTGGAAGAACAGCACGATCAGCGATCGGTTGTACCTCGAAGCGAGGTACGGCGACTTCGGATACTACTTCCCCTCGTGGCCAACTCGCCCGAGAGCAACACCTACTACTGGCGCGACACCAGCCTCAATGAGCTGTCGGGTGGCGACGATCGCTGGCAGCTCGCCCGCGATCGGAAGCAGCTGACGGCCGCTGCGACGTACTTCAAGGACAACCTGCTCGGCGGCAACCACAACTTCAAGTTCGGCGGCGAGATGCTGCTCGAGACCGGTTACGAAGGCTGCCTGCAGAGCGGGGACGGCCACTCGAGCACCGCTTCAGCAACAACGCTGCGACGAGTGTCATCTTCGATTTCTCGACCGCGACAGAAGTTGAAAGCCTCCGTGCGTGGAAGAACGACCTGAAGTCGATCAACAAGCTGGACCACATCAACATGTTCCTGAGCGATCAGTACTCGCTCGGGAAGGTCACGCTGAACCTCGGCATCAGGTGGGACGGCTACAAGGCTCACGTCCCGGATCAGGAGCAGCTCGCGTTCGAGATCTTCCCGGGCTGTGCCTCAAGGATGGACATCATCTGCGCCGTGCCGGCCGCGACCATCGGGGCCAAGACGATGGCGACCTGGAATTCCGTCGTGCCGCGGGCCGGCCTCGTGTTCGACCTGACGGGCGACGGAAAGACCGTGCTCAAGGCCAACTACGGCCTCTTCCGGCACAACCCGGGGGCCCTGCAAGGCACCGTTACGGTCGACCCGGACCTGAAGCAGCCGTACTCGCACGAAGCCAGCGTCTTCATCGAGCGCGAGATCGCGGCGTAGCTCGGCGGCCGCGTCGGGTTCGTCTACAAGACCAACGACGACCTGTGGGAGCAGGACACGTTCACGTCGCGGCCGTTCGGCCTCTACACGCAGCCGTTCAACTTCACCGATTCGGGGATGATGGCGTCGCTGGCGGCGGCGACGATCGTGTGGTGCAACTCGTCGGAATTCCAACCGCGGTGGCGGCTGCGAACCCCGCGCTCACCCGCGTTGTCAACGTCGACGCGCCAGGCAGGTACAAGACCTTCGAAGCCTCCGTCGTCAAGCGGCTCAGCAACCGCTGGTCGGCGAACATCGGCGGGTCCTACACCTGGTACGACGACGTCCCGACGACGAACCCGGGATATCCCAGCAATCCGAACGGGCAGTTCAACGAGCAGTACACGCGCTGGGACTTCAAGATGAGCGGCATCTACGACGGGCCCTGGGGCATCCGCTTCAGTCCCGTGTTCCGGCATCAGGCCGGACAGGTCTTTGGGCGCAATACGTCGGTGTCGAGCAGCAATCCCGTGCTCGGAGCGACGACCGTATACATGACCGCCTTCGACCTCCGCCAGGACAACATCAACATCCTGGACTTGGGGACGGAGAAGGTCGTGAACCTCCCGGCAAACACGCGCGTCCGGCTGTTCCTCGACCTCTTCAACATCACGAACAGCCATGCGTCGGAGACGATCACGACGACGACCGGCGTCAACTTCCTGCGGCCGTCCGCGATCGTGGCGCCGCGGGTCGCGCGCGTCGGGTTCCGGTTCATGTGGTAGCCGGGTTCGACTAGGGTCGACCGGGTTCGATGACGTTCGAGGGGGTTCGAGATGGTTTCGGACCCCCTCGAGCTGTTTTTGCGCTGTATCTTCGCCGGTCAGTTCAAAACCATTCGAACCTGATTGGCCCGGTTAGGCACTTGAAGTAGACTACCCCCCAAACGCCCTATTGCGTTCGGGGCCCTATTACCAACTGAGGGGAGGCTAATCGCCAACAGACACCAATCGCGCGTCGATTCCGTTTTGTCGCGCGCCGTGCCCTTACCCCTAAGGCGCGGCAGGTCACATGCTCTGGAGGACGGAATGAGAACTCGAACAGCACTGGCGGCCGTGCTAGTTGCCTGGTTGGCGACCGGTTCGACCGCGGCGGCGCAGGTGTTCACCGGCCGCATCGACATCACGGTCGTGGACTCGACCGGCGCGATCTTGCCAGGGGCGAACGTCACCCTCGCGGGACCGCAAAGCACCGAGAGTCCCGCCGACGCCCGCGGCGAGGTGCACTTCCTCAACCTCCCGCCCGGCACCTACACGGTGACCGCTACGCTTGATGGCTTCGCGGATTACAAGAACGAGGCGGTCGTCGTCGGCACCGGCGTCTCCGTTCCGCTCAAGGTAACGATGGGCGTGAAGGGCCTGGCGACACAGGTCGAAGTCCTGGCGGAGACGCCGGTCATCGACGTCAAGAAGCAGACGACCACGACCAACGTGACGCTCGCCGAGCTCCAGAACATCCCGAACGCGCGCGACCCGTGGGTGGTCATGCAGACGGTTCCGAGCGTGATGGTCGATCGGGTGAACGTGGGCGGGTCCGAATCGGGGCAGCAGTCGCTCTTTACCGCCAAGGGGGCCAACTTCAGCGAGGCGACCTGGAACCTGGACGGGGTGCCGGTCACCGACATGGTGGCCACCGGCGCGACGTCGACCTACTTCGACTTCGACGCGTTCCAGGAGATCAGCGTGACAACCGGGGGCGCGGACGTGCAGAGCGCGACGCCGGGCGTCCGCCTCGATTTCGTGATGAAGACCGGCACCAATACGCCGCACGGCAACGCGCGGGTGTATTTCGAGAACGAGGACCTACAGGCGAACAACATGCCGGCGGACTTGGCCGCGACGATCGGCGGCGCGTCGGGAAAGGGCAACCGCACTGAACAATATGCCGACTACGGGTTCGATCTCGGCGGCCCGATCATGCGCGACAAATGGTGGGCGTGGGGCGCGTATGGCAAAACCGACGTGCGCATCCGCACGCTGACCGACGTGCTCGATCGAACGGTTCTCGAGAACTACGCGTTCAAGTCGCAGGCGCAGATCTCGGAAGCCTTGCGCGGAGGATTCACGTATTTCCGAGGCGACAAGAAGAAGTTCGGCCGGGGCGCAAGTGCCACGCGGCCCGAGGAGACCACGTACAATCAGACCGGCCCTACGAACATGTACAAGGGCGAGGTGAGCTACGTCGCGGGGCAGAACCTGTTCCTGACCGGGCGGTTCGCCTGGGTGGACATGGGCTTCACGCTCGAGCCGCGAGGCGGACTGGCGGCCGGGAAGGAGCCGTATGTCGATGACGGCGGCGTGTGGCACAACTCGCACCTCTTCTTCAGCACGACGCGGCCGCAGCGAAACGTCAACATCGACGGGAACTATTTCCGCGGGCGTCATGAAGTGAAGTTCGGCTACGCCTGGCGGAAGTTCCCGGACGATTCCGTCACCCAGTGGCCGGGGAGCAAGATCATCACGTACTGGGATGGCTATCCCGACCTGTTCGTCAAGGTCGCGCGCGAGAGCCGCATCAAAGCGGACGCACGGTACCAGGACGTGTACGTCAGCGATACCATCACGATGGATCGTATGACGCTGATCCTCGGCGCCCGGTGGGATCGTCAGACCTCCTCGCTGCTGTCGACGACCGTTCCGGGGGTGCCAGGCTTCGATCTGCTCCCATCGGTGACCTCCCAAGAGGTCAAGAACGCAGTGGTGTATAACACGTTCCTGCCGCGGCTCGGCCTCACCTACTCGCTCGACGAGAATCGAAAGACGCAGGCGCGGGCAAGCTATTCGATGTTCGCGTCACAGCTGCCCGCGGCGGATGCCGGTTTCGTCGCCACGACGCTGTACAACTACATCTACTACCTGGGGGTCGACACGAACGGCGACCGCACCGCACAGCTCAACGAGATCCTGTTCGACGCCGGCCTGCAGGGCTACTACAACATCGATCCCTCGGACCCGACCAAGCTCCAAAGCGTCAACCGCTTCAGCGACGTCAAGGCGCCGCTCACGCACGAGTTCCTCGTCGGGATGGATCACGAGCTGATGCCGAACTTCGCGATGAGCGCGTCGTTCACCTGGCGCAACATGACCCGGCAGCGCTGGCGGCCTCTCATAGGCGTGACGTCGGCGAACTATCGCCAGACGGGTTCGCTGACCGGCAACGAGCCGGAGACCGGGGCCTATAATGTGCCGTTTTACGCGGTCGATCCCGCAGCGATCGAGGACACGGCCGGGGGCCGGGAGGCGGTAAATCGCGAGGGGTACCATCAAAGGTATTACGGGTTCGAGATCAGCGCTACCAAACGGATGTCGAACCGTTGGATGGCGCGCCTCGGCTTCTCGACCAACAATCACACCGAGCACTTCACCGATCGGTCCCTCTCCGTCCAGGATCCGACGGTGACGCCCAGCCCCGGCACGAACAACACGGGTGGCCCGCTCCTCGACGGCGGCCCCGTGGTTTTTCAAACCGGCGGCAGCGGAAAGAGCCAGATCTATCTCATCGCACCGAAGTACCAGTTCGTGGCCAACGGACTCTACCAGCTGCGATGGGGGATCAACGTGGGCGGGAACTATGTGATGCGGCAAGGTTACGGCCAGCCGTGGTTCCAGGACCGCGTCGCGGCCGGCGATCCGTTGGGGCGCAAGACGGTCTTGCTCATCAGCGACGTCGGCGAGGATCGGTTACCCACCGTGCACTCGTTTGATTTCCGCCTGGGCAAGGCATTCAACATGGGGCGCGCGACCCTGAACCTCGACTTCGACGTGTTCAACCTGTCGAACAACGCGACGGTGCTCGGCCGGCAGTACAACCATCGCTTCGCGCGCAACGCCCCGGGCGGGACCGGATTCGGGAACACGCTCGAGATTATGAACCCGCGCATCGCGCGGATCGGACTGCGTGTGAACTTCTAGCGGTCGCCGACCGACGCGTATCCCGGACGGGACGCGCCGCCGGGCCACGTTGGACTACACTGAACCCCGGGGCTCCAGCCGGAGCCCCGGGGTTTTTTCTTGGAGTCGTCCATGGTTCGAAGAGTGTTCGCGGCGGCAGCGATGCTGTCGCTGGTTGCAGCGCTGGGGTTCTCCGCAGCCTCTCAGACCCACGGCATGGGGCGCGTCGCAGGCAAAGTGACCGACGAGAACGGGAAGCCCATTGAAGGGGTTACCGTGCGGGGGACGATCGCGGCCGGCGGGACGCCAGTCACTGCCAAGAGCAACTCGAAGGGTGATTGGGTACTCGCCGGCATCGCACCAGGAACCTGGAACATCGATTTTGAGAAGGCCGGATGGGAGCCGCGAAACATCTCCGTGCCGGTTGTCGAGCTGACGACAATTCCGCCAATTCAGGTCAAATTGAAGCCGGCGGCGGTCGCGCGTGCCGATCCCAACGTCGAAATCAAAGCGGAGCTGGAAAAGGCGGCGACGCTATTGAACGCGCGCAAGTACGCCGACGCGCGGGCAATCTACGAGGCGCTGCTTGCGAAATACCCTGACGTCCATCAGCTGCATCCTATGCTCGCGCGCACGTATTACGGGGAGAAGAACCTTGACAAGGCGATCGAGCACCTGCGCGTGGCCGTGGACAAGATGCCGGACAACATCGAGGCGAAGCTGCTGCTCGGCAACACGCTGGTCGAAGCCGGCAGAACGGATGAGGGGAAGCAGGTCCTGTCGGCGATCGACTCGTCGAAGATCACCGACCCCACGGTTCTGCTGAACGTCGGGATTACGCTGATCAATCAGGGGAAGGCGGCAGACGCGCTGACATATTTCGATCAGGTGGTCACGCGGTTTCCTGCGCACGCCGACGGGTATTACTACCGCGGCATCACGCATCTGCAGCTGCAGAAAAACGCCGAGGCGAAGGCGGACCTGGAGAAGTTCGTCGGACTGGCCTCCCCGGACGCGCCCGAGCTTCCGATGGCGAAAAAGATTCTCGAGCAACTGAAATAACGCGACATCGCGATGCCCCGACCGCCCGACGAGATGGCCCGATGATCCGATGGTCCGATCGCCAGATACGGTGGAACGCCTTCATCCTCGCATCGCTCCTGGCGACGCTCATTGCCTGCGGCGGTGGTAACGGCGGCGGTGGGAACAACGACGGCGGGAATACGCCGCCGCCGGGCGGCGGGACGGCGCAGAATCCGTGCGCGACGGTGAGTCTGGAGGCCGACGTCCAGGAACCAGACACTGGACGTTCTGGTTTCACCGGAGCAGGGCCGCGAAAGAACGGCCCCGACCCTGGTGGGCGGTGGCGCGTGCTCGATGCTATCTGGGCGCACCGCGCGGCTCGGCTGCGGGGACAGTCCATTGTGGCGGCGCCGCCGTCACACACCGTCGACGTCGGCGACATCGCCGTGCTCCAGGATCAAGGCGACCTCGCGCTCACCGCGAACCGCTTCGACCTGCAAGGCAGCGGCTTGCGGTTTACGCGCAACGCCGCTGGAGGATATGACGTTCAGCGCATCGACGCGACGTTCCGGCAGCCGCTTGGCAACGCGTTGACTCTGAGCGATGACGACAGCGCGCAGGCGACCGTGCCGTTCGGATTTTCCTTCTACGGTCGATCGCAAACGCGCGCCTTCGTCAACTCGGACGGCAACGTCACGTTCGAGGAGGCCGACAGCGCCAGCACGGAGCGCAACATCGCCAGACTGCTGACCGGGCCGCCCCGCGTCGCGCCGTTCCTCGCCGACCTCGATCCTTCGGCGGGCGGCAGGGTCTTCGCCAACGCGGCAGCAAGCCAGTTCACGGTCACCTGGTGCAATGTCCGTGGGTTCGAATCGAGTCAGACGGCGACCGTTCAAGCGACGATGTTGCCGGACGGATCGGTCGAGATGAAGTTCGCCGAGGGCATCAGCCTCGACGATGCGATTGTCGGTATCTCGCCCGGCCGGACCAGCAGTTTCCATCCAGACGATTTGACGGCGGGGTCATCCTCCCCTGACAGCAACACCGCGGTGGGCGAGCGCTTCTCCGCCACGAGTCAGCTGGACATCGTCGCGGTGGCGCAGACGTTCTATCGTTCGCATCCCGATCTGTTCGACCAGCTGGTGGTATGGACGGATGCGCCACTCCTGCGGCGTGGAGCATTTGCCGTCGAGACCAGCGTTGCGAACGAGGTCAGCGGCATCGGGCTCGACTTGTTCGATCTGTCCCGCGACTTCGGCAGCGGCGGCCGCCTGCGCAGCATGGTTAACATGGATAACCTAGCCAAGTACCCGGACAACCCGGTCGACCCGGTGCCCGGCATCCGGCCGAATACCACGGTGAGCGTCCTCGGCCAGGAGGTGGGACATCGCTGGCTGGCGTTCCTCCGGTTCCGCGCGCCGAACGGCACTACCTCCGACGACCTGCTCGGCCGGGACCGGTCGCACTGGAGCTTCTTCTTCGACTCCGACGCGTCGGTCATGGAAGGGAACAACATCGAGGATCTCGGCGGCGGGTCGTTCCGGACGACGGCCGTGGTCCAGCGGTACAGCCTGCTCGACCAGTACGCGATGGGGCTCGTCTCGGAGGCGGAGGTCCCATCGTTCTTCTTCGTGGAAAGCCCCACCAACATGTCAGCCGTCCGGCAGCGCGAGGACGCACCGGAGGTCGGCATCACGTTCAACGGCACACGCCGCGGGGTGCTCATCCAGGACGTCGTCGCGGCGCTGGGGCCGCGGCGGCCGACATCGGCCGAATCGGCTCGCGTGCATCGCCAGGCGTTCGTTTACGTGGTCAGCCGCGGTCAGACGGCGCAGCCGGCCGCGATCGAGAAGATGGACCGGATCCGGCGCCAGTGGGAGACGTTCTTTCTCGAGGCGACCGCCCGCCGCATGCGTGCTGAAACGACGCTGCAGCCGCCGAGTTAGGTGCCCGTCAGCGGTCGCTCCACGCGAGGCGATCGAGGCCCTCACGCGCCGACGTCTCGAACGGCCCGCCGATCTTCAGGTACCGGCGGTAGTACTGCGCGGCGGCTCGCCGGTCCTCCTCGTTGGCGACCCAGGCGCGCGCCGCCCGGGCATACCGGCGCGACCGGTAGTACCGCATCTCGTGCGCCTTGCCGAGATTGAAACAGGCAATCGCGTCGGCCTCGTCGATCTCGAGCGCCTTTCGAAACGACTCGATCGCATCGTCGAGTGCGCCGCGACTCGTTTGCACGACGCCCAGGGCGTTGAGGACCTCGGTATCGTGCGGCCAGCGCCGCGCCGCCTCCCGAAGGATCGCAACGGCGGAACCGTACTCCTTCAACTGCAGGTACCCGTCGACGAGGTCGAAGTAGACCGCCTCGAACTCCGGCGCTTGCGCCCGGACGCGCTCCCAGGCCTGCACCGCCTCGCGATAGCCGCCGAGGCCATACTCACTCTGCCCCAGGGCGTAATGAACCCACGCGGGCGAGTCCGGCGCCGCGGCGTCGCGAAAGGCGAGGCGCGCCCCGTCCAGATCGCCGCGCTGATAGAGGCTCCATGCGAGGCGCGCCCGATCGTCGACCGTCCCCGCGGCCTGAAGATGCTGGATCTTCGCCGAGGCGTCGGGACGAAGGCGGAGCTGTGTACCGCCGGGCGCGGTCGCCGGCGCCGTGGAAACGCCCGGGGCCGTCGTGGGCGGTGACGGTGCCAGCTCCGGTGTCGCGCTGCCTGGGAGGGCTGGTATTCCAACCTCCACTGGCTCCCTCGGCGCCGGCGCGTGACGAGCGGGAGCCGGCGCGCGCGCCAGCAGCGCCGGTAACCTGTCAGCCGCAACGTATCCGCGCCGCGCTCGAACCGACAGGCCCGGTCGTCTGACCTTTAATTCAATCCGCCGGAACGATCCATCAAGCGCGGCGTTCGTGGGGCTGTAGGCGAGCACATAGTACGTGCCTGCGTCGCGCGCGATCTCGTCGAGCCCCGCGCCGAGACGATTCGTGTTGCGGATGACGAAGCCACCGGTGTCGATCGCGAGGCTGTTCGCGCCATCCTGCGACGAGTCGACATCGAGGCTTCCGAACTGCGACAGCGTCGGCCCCGGCATCGGCGCCGCCGGATCGTGGCTCGCAGGCGATCGATCCAGGCCGCGGGCGTCGAGTGTAAAGATGGTGATGCCAGATCGCGCGGCTCGGCTGATAACCTCACGAAGCCCCGCAATGGATCGGTCGGCGAGAAAACCCTCAGTCACGAGCACGACGGTCTTTCGACCCTCGATGCGAGCCAGGCCGGCCGCCGTAGCGGCGAGCAGTCGGAGTGTGCGGTTCGTCCTCGCCTGAACCTCTCGCGCGATCCGCTGTGCCTTTTCAATTACAAACGGCTGACAATCATCCGGCTCTCGACACTGGTCCGGCGTTTCCGCCATGGCGCGCTTGATCGCTTCGGCGGCTGCCAGTCGGTCGCCGCCATCGATGCGTACGGCCTCATCCTCGCCGGCGAGCCGCGGCCAGCTTTGAAGATCGAAGCGCCGTGTTCCGGTGTCACTCCTTGGCCGCGCCGAACGCAGACGGCCAAGGAGCGCTTCGCGGCTCGTCGTCAGCTCGCCACCGGCCATCGCTCCGTTCAGGACGATGCCGCCGACATCGCCCGTCTCCAAGTGCCCGAAGATGAACCTCTCGAGCGCCGCCTGAGCGCGCTTGAAAGACCCGGGCTGCAGATGTTCGTCGTCGAAGACCCAGATGAAGACGCGGGGTACGCCGGCGATCCGGTCGACGCCGGTCGCGACCGGCGCGTTGGACACATCGCGCGCGTTGCGGCGGTCGACAAGATACACGGCCTCGAGCTTCTGCGGCCTGGCGTCTTCGAGGATCACGAAGTCCTCGGCGCCAAGGTCGTAAACGAAGCGGCCGCGATCATCGACGACGGTGGCGTCGACCTGGACGAGGCTCGTCGAGGTTCGGAAGGTCGGCTGATTCTGAGTCGGCTGCCGGGCGCGCGCGTCGGATCCGACGAGCGCGCTCGCGACGACAAACGCAGCGGTCCGCCGGGTCATGCTTGAGATGAGGGCACGGAAACCTCCGGCTTCGGGCCGGCCGGGTCCGGTTATCGCGTCGACACGTCTGCGATCGTCAGGTTGAACTTCTTTTTTCCCACCGGCGCCAGAAACGCCAGCTTCGAGCCGTCCTCGCTCCATGCCGGCAGGCGCGCATCCTTGAGCTGCGGGATCTCCTGCTTGCGCCCTTCGACGTCCATGATGAGGAACCGCCCGTTCTTGTTCACGAACGCGAGCACGCCCAGCTTTGCGGGGGCCCAGCCGAACGTCAGGCCGGGGATCACCGGTTGGTTGACCCACTCGCCGACCAACTCCCCCTTGAAGCGCAGAAAGTAGGTCGTCACGCTCTGACTCTGCTGGGCACTGGACGCGACATCTTCCGGGCTTGCGCCCGTGCCCGTGCTGCCCAGGCCGCCAGTCGCGCCGCCGCCCGGGTCACCGCGGGCAAGGCCGCCGCCCATGGGTGCTGCCGTGCTACGTACGATGCCCTGTTTGGACTCAACTTCGATCTGTGCGGTCGGCTGCTCCGGCGCGGACCTGTTTGCCTTCCAGGCCCAGTACTTAGCCGCCCATGCAGGCTCCGCCTCGATCGCCTTCAATGCCGCGCCCGGCTCCCGCCGCACACTGAAGTGCTTGGCCTTCAGGACACCTGCCTTATCGCTCTTCGCGACCTGCAGGTAGAGCTCCGAACCGTCGGGCGACCAGGCCAGCCTGTACGGATCGCCACCCAGTTTGCCCACATCGAGCTCCAGTACGACGGTTGGCGGCGACACCACGACGCGCGTTGCTTCGGTTAGCGTGGCGGCCTGAGCCGCGAACGCGAGCATGAGCGAGATAACGCATTGCATGGCCTGTGCTCCCATTTCACGGACGGTCCAGACGCGCGAGCCGCTCGAGCAGCTCGGGCGAGGTGGGACGTGCCAAAAGGCCGGAACGCACCGCCTGCAGGGCGAGCGCCGGCTCCGACAGCCGGATGAACGTGTCCGCCAGGGCCAGATGGGCAGGGAGGAGCGTCGGATCCAGTCGGGCGGCGTTCCGCCAGGCGCCGATGGCAGCCCGATCGTCGCCGCCGCCCGCGTACGCCCACCCGAGGAGGAATGCGATCTGTGGGTTCAGCGGCTCGAGCTCGGCGGCGGCCTGCAATGCGGCGGCCGCGCCCTTGAACTCACGTCGTGCATGAAGCGCGAGGCCGTGCAATAGGAGCCCACCGCCGCTTCGCTCGCCCGATCCAAGGGTTTCTTCGACCTTGTTCCACGCTCCGTCGAGGGCCAGCGTCGCCGCGCGCGCGACCGTCTCCGAGGTCGCGTTGCGGCGGGTCGCGTCCAGCACTAGGCGCGTCACTTCCCCCTGCAGCACGTCGGCCGGATCGATCGAGACCGCGATGGACCCCACCGGCGGCGATCCGTCATGCACCTGGACTTCGCGCAGCAACTCCGCGACGGTCTCGTTCCGTGCGCGAACGATCGCTTTGGCGACGTACTCTCCGGGGGGTACGGCGCCGAGAGGAAGCGCCATTCGCGCCACGCGCTGCGCACCCGTGTCTTTCTCGTTCGGCTCGAGCAGATCGGCGTGGACCGACGTCACGGCGCTGCCGGCGCCGATCGGCAGCAACTCGAGCGTGACGCTCGCGTCCTGCAACCCGGCGGCCGTGCGACTGTACAGCTCGATCGTGCCCTCGAGGATTTCGCCGACACTAGCGCTAGCGCGGACGGGCAAGCCGTTGGACGCCGATCCGATGATGAGATCGCTGGCGCTCAGATCTCGCGACGCAAGCGGCCTGACCTCGAATCGGCGGTCGGCGCTGCCCACAAGACCGTTCGGCTCGCGCACGACCACGCGCATCAGGTAACCGCCCGGCGGCAGCTCGAACTGCACACGATAGGAGCTCGTACCGGTGGTGGCGCCGGGCCGGGCGGCCTGCGGCAAGGCAACGGTGTCGGTACCGCTCGCCGCCACCTGACCGTCGGCTGCGCGTCGGACGACGAAGATCACGTCGGCCACGCCCGCGCGGCTGCCGGCGGCTATGGGCAGCTCAACGGCCAGGCTCAACACGACCCGCTGCACCGCCGGCGAAGCGCTGCCCAGGACGTAGGTCGTGAGCTCGATCGGAAGCCCCTGCTGGGGAAACGGCGCGCCGAGGGCTCGATCGATGGCCCGTCGCCGATCGGCTGGCGAAGTGTCGGGCGTCGTAAGGCTGTAGCCGGTGCGCGTGCTGACCTGCGCACCGTGACGTCGCACCGTCACCTTGACGCGATGATATCCGTCACGCTGCTTTGCCGCACCCGGCGAAGGCGCAAATCCGACGACGTAATAATCCTGGGACGCGTCGGCGATACGATCCAGCGTGCGATCGAGCGCGCTCCCGGAGTCTGGAGCGAGCCTGCCGTCGGTTTCGACCGCCAGGGTTGCCAGCGGCTCGAGGCGACTCTGAATCTCGTCCTGGTGCTCGCCTCCTACAGGCTCGGCCGACCCGACGAGATCGGCGCGGCGGTTCAGATCGAGGGCGTAAACGACGCAGTAGCTCTCGGCCGCCGCCGCCGCCGCCCGTTCCAGCTCGCGCGTGACTTCATCGGTGTAGAAACCCTCCGAGAGGAGCACTAGCGCCTTGCGGCCTTCTATCCCACGCAGCTCGCGCATCAGGTCCGACAGGATGACAAGAAAGCGGCGCGCCTCTTCGTCGGCCCGGGCGGCAATCGTGCGCGCGTCCTCGACGACGAGTTGGGCGAAGTCGCTTCCGCCGGCAGCCGTGCCCGTCGTCTGCCGCAGCCCACCGCGCAGCACATCGGTGGCAGCCTGCTGCGCAAGGTCGTTGGCGACGCGCGCGAGCACCGACTGGTTGCCGCGTCGGATCTCATACGCCTCGTGAACGCTCATCGTGCCGAGCACCCCGTAGCCCACGCGCTCCAACGATCCGCGCACCCGTGCAAGCTCCTCTCCGACACGACCGATGTCGGCCGTGAACGGCAGCTGAGGTCCAGGGCCAGGGAGGGCGTACAGCGCGACGCGGTCGCCGGGTCGGATGCGCGTCTTGAGGAACTGCTCCGCGGCGCGCCGGGCGCGCTGCTCGTTGCCCGTCGTGATGTGGTGCTGATCAAACACGAGGACGTACAGGTGTCCACGCGGCGCACCGCGGTTGGTCGACACCTCGCCCGCAATCGTGCGCCGCGCGACCTCGACGTAGCTGCCGGCCGGCTCGGCGATGTGTTGGAAGAGCAGGATGGGACGGCTCTGGCCGTCCTCGATCACCTCGACCTCATCGCGACGAAGATCCCCGATGGGACGACCCTGATCGTCGGTTACTCGTACATCGAGTCGGACGATCTCGATACCGGACTTGAACACCGGCGTGTCCGCCTGCGGCTGTGCGCCGGCCGACGTGGCGACGAGCGCCGCGATCGCCTGCACAAGAAGGAGACGGCGGAAGGCCATGGGACTCGGTCAGGACGAGATGTTCGATTCTATCATCCGCCCGGTCGCGGGACCGGCCGGATCGATGCGAGTAGTGCCTTCAACCGAAGCACATCGGGAGCGTATGCGGGAGGAGCGGTCCGGATGAACCGCTCGATATAGGGACGCGCCGCCGAGGGATCGTCCATGGCCAACTCTGTCGCTAAGTTATACAGCGCGTCGAACTCCGTCATGTCGAGCTCGACGGCGCGTTTCCACTCAGCGATCGCTTGGCGGCGATTTCCCGACTTGAGCTGGACCACGCCGAGGCCGGTGTAGGCCGCGGCCCAACGGGGATGACTGGCAATCGCACGCTGGAACGCCTGCCGCGCAGCCACCAGGTCGCCCGTTTCCAGATGCAGCGAACCAATATTTTGCAGCGCCATCGCGTTGTCGGCGTCGACGGCGAGGATGGCGCGAAACGTCGCGAGGGCGCGATTCCGCTGGCGCGCGCGTGCCTGGGCGATTCCCAGCGCGTTGAGCGCGTCGATGTCCTGCGGCCGGGCGGTCGCGATCCGCTCGAGTAGCGCCAGCGCCTGCGAGACGTCCCCCGCCTGCGCCAGATACATCCCGAGTCTGGTCTCGATGTCCGGATCGACGACGCCCGCGCGCAAGGCGGCCGTGAGGGTCTCGATCGCCGCACGCGGTTCGGCGAGTTCCCAGTGAAGCACCGCCAGGTGGAGATACGCAATCGCCATGTCGGGACGCCGCGCGATGATCCCGCGATAGACCTCCGCAGCCTCGCGTAATCGACCGTCCTGAAAAAGATCGATGCCTCGATGAATCGCGCGGTCGATCTCGACGAGGCGCTTCGGATCGTCATCCTCGTTGTAAGCCGTCTTGACCACGGCAGTCGCGCTCGAGACGTAGCCCAGTGCGCGGAGGCGGGCGACCGCCTCAGGATCCTCCTGCATCCGCCCGCCGGGGCGCGTCGCGTTCATCTGACGTAGAAGCGCCTGCAGCACAGGCGTCCGGTCGAGGCGCCGATCGACCAGATTCACTCGCTCGCCGGGATCGTCGGCGAGGTCGTACACCTCAGCAACCGGTAGGTCGATGTATTTCTCGCGAGCAGAGAGAACGCCCGCGAGCGGCGCCCAACCGCGGTTCAGCGACGCCGACATGGCCTCGAAGTACGACGGCCGCTCTGCATCTTCGACATCACCGGATGCGCCCAGCAGCGACCGGCCCGGCAGCCCGGCGGTCACGGGGAGCTGGACAGCGTCCAGCACCGTTGGCAGCAGGTCGATGTGCCGCGCGGGCACGTGAGACACGGACCCAGTTTCCCTCTCGCTCGTCTGTTCCGCGTTACGCCCGCCGAGCTCCGCGATGATGAGCGGGACGCGCAACGTTGCCTCATACGCGAACAGGCCGTGCGTTTCCTCGCCGTGATCGCCGAGCGCCTCGCCATGATCCGAAACCACAATCACGAGCGTCGGTCGAGTGGCCGCCGACCGCGCGGCGTCGAGCAGCGGGCCCAGCGCCGCATCGGTATACGCGACCTCACCTGCGTAGGGATCCGACGCGTACGCCTGGTCAAACGGCGGCGGCGGCGTGTATGGCGCATGGGGGTCAAAGACGTGAACCCACGTGAACCAGCGGTTCTGCTGCCGCTGGATCCAGGCGACGGCGTTGGAGACGACGGCGCCTGCCGGGCGCTCCGCCATCACAAATTCCGTAGGAAGGCGCGATTCCCCGAAGCGATCGTCGTACATGTCGAAGCCCGGACGGAGACCGAACCGCGAGTGAAGCGGGAAGCCGCCGACGAAGGCTCCTGTGGCAAAGCCTGCCGACTTGAGCATCGTGGCCAGCGTCTCGGTCCCGGGCTGGACGCGGTACCCCGTGTTGTCCCGCACGCCGTGCTGAAACGGATAGCGCCCGGTGAGGATGCTGGTGTGCGACGGCAGTGTCACCACCGCGTGCGCGTGCGCGAAGTCGAATCGGGCACCACGCCGCGCAAGCGCATCCAGATTCGGCGTCGCGGCGCGCCCTCCGTACGATCCGAGCGCATCGGCCCGGAGGGTGTCGATCGTGATGAGAAGGACGTTCCGGTCCGGGCGCGGCGCGATCATCAGGCCTGATGACCGCGGCCACGCCCACCAGATCGCGGCGGCGAGCGCGCCGGCGGCGATCGCGGCCATTGCCGGGCGGGCGAACCACGAGGCGCGTGAGGGAACCGCCCGGGGAGGATTGACACGCGTCGTGCGGCGTCTGGACATGAAGACTCGGAGACTCCTACGGTCGGGCCGCCGGCGTGGCCTTCAAGCGCTGAGCCGCTGCACGAACCGCCATGGCCCGCTCGGACTCACCGAACATCCTCCAGAGCTGTTCGGCCAGGCCGAGGCCTTCCGGCGTCGGTGCGGCCCGCATGAGGTCGACGATCGCCCGATCCGCGTCTGCGTCGCGTCCAATCGATCGAAGCAGCATCGCCAGGCTGGCTCGGGCCCGCAGGTTCTGGGGAAACAGGTCGATCTCTTTTCGAAACTGCGTCTCGGCTTCGGCGTTGCGCCCGAGGCGCGCGAGCGTGTCGCCCGTGTGGAAGTGCAGCTCCGTCATCGTGATAGTGCGGGCAGTCGACTGCCGGAGCGCCTCTTCGAAATACGGCAGCGCCTCGGCGTAGCGACCCTCCGCGTGTCGGATGAGCCCCTGGACGTAGATCGGCATCGGCAGCGACGGATCTGCCTCCTGCGCGAGAACGGCATATCGCTCGGCCGCCGTCCGATCTTTTCGCTTGAGCGCGATCTTTGCCAACAACTCATAGGCGCCGGCCTGGGCCTTGCTATCCTGTTTCCGCGCCACGCGCGCCGCCAGCTCCGCGTGTGCCTGGGCGTCGTCAAGCTTCTGCATTTTGAGCAGAGCCGCCGCAACGGAAATCAATCCACCCGGGTTGTCGGGCTTCAGCTCGACGAATCGACGGTGGGCTCGAACCGATTCATCCACGCGTCCGAGTCGCATGAGCAGGTTGCCGAGCTGCTGCCACACGTCAGCCATCGCGGGGTTTTCTGCGAGGATGCCCTGAAGCAGCGTGACGGCGTCGCCGAATTTCCGTTCGCCGGCCAGCTCCACGGCGCGCCGGTAGCGCTCGAGCACCTGCACTTTGTCCTTGGGGTCTGGCAGCGTCTCGCCCGGCACGTCCGGCGCGACGGAGGCCTGCGCGCCGACGTATCCAAGCGCTTGAAGCTGCTCCCGCTGTTCGTCTGATACCGCCGACGGCTTGTCGATCCGCGCGCGGGTCAGTATCCGATCGAGCGCCGCGCGCATCGCCTGCCGCGCCTGCGGGCGATCGTCGGCGACATTGGTGCGTTCGCCATGGTCGCGCTGCAGGTCGTAGAGCTCGTCCCGGGGGGCCCTGATCAGCCGGAATCGCTCGTCGGTGAGCGCGTAGAGCTCGCTCCAACCGAAGTGATAGCGCGGATAGAGCGACTCGGAGTAGATGCCGACGTGCGGCTCGTCTGAGCGCCTCCCTTCGAGCAGCGGGCGAAGCGAACGGCCGGTGACCGCGGCGGCATCCGGCGCGCCTACGAGGTCGAGCAGCGTCGGAACGAGATCGACGTGCTGAACGGGCTGGCCGACACGACGTCCTGCCTCGCGTCCGCCCGGCAGCTTGACGATGAGGGGAATCCGGATGGACTCTTCGTAAATGAAGAGGCCGTGCTCGAGCTCGCCGTGATCGCCGAGGCCTTCCCCGTGATCGGACAGCAGAAGGATGGTGGCGCTCTCGTAGAGATCGCGCGCCCGCAGGTAAGCCGTCAGGCGACCGACGATCTCGTCGGCATATGCGATCTCACCATCGTACGGCGCGTAGACGGCAAACCTCGCCGGCGGCGTATACGGCTTGTGCGGCTCGTAAAGGTGCAGGAACAGGAAAAATTGGGGCGACGTGAGCCCCGAGATCCATCGTTCAGCAACCTGCAGTGACTGCGCGCCGTCGCGCTGTACCTGCGCGATTGGCACTTCAGGAGACACCGGCGCGAACTGGCTGTCGTAGAAATCGAAACCCTGGTCGATCCCCGTTTCCTTGCGCAGCACATAAGCGGAGACCACCGCCCCCGTGGAGAAGCCATTCCGGCGCAACATGCCCGAGAGGACCGCTTCGCCCTGCTTCACGTTGAAACCGATGTTGTCTCGTACTCCATGCTCGAACGGCAGCCGGCCCGTGAAGATCGAGGCGTGCGATGGCAGGGTGAGGGGCGCATGCGCATACGCCCGTTCGAACACCACACCGTCTGCCGAAAGCGCATCGATGGCTGGTGTCCGCACTTTCGTGTAGCCGTACGTCGGCAGATGATCGGCTCGCAGCGTGTCGATGGAGATGAGGATAATCGGACCGTCGACCGCGGGACGCACCGCCCACCAGAACCAAGCAGTCGCGACCGCGGCGACGGCTACGGCCGCGGCGACTGCCACGGGAGTCCGGAACTTCCTTGGAGCCGTACTACCGAGGCGGCGCGCTGCCGGTGCAGGGCTCATTGAAGGTGTCGCACCACTTTAGCGGTGCGGCTCGTCAGGGTTTGTCTTTCAAACCGGCGATCAGCGAGCGGGCGCGCTGCGCTTCGATCGATTCGGGGCCGGCCTCAATTACGCGCTCGTAGGCCGCGATGGCCTTCGCCGTATCTTTTTTCTGTTCGTAGATCCAGCCGAGCTGGAGCTGTACGGACGAAAGCGCCGGCGCGGCCTGCAGCACGCCTTCGTAAGCGGCGATTGCCTCGTCGTAGAGTCCTCTCTTCGCGAACGAGGCGGCGACGTCGAGCTTCGACTGCAGTGATGAGAG
>DATAFJ010000208.1:0-4393 GCA_036257535.1 Vicinamibacterales bacterium
GGTGGCCGCATCGAGAGCCACGACATCGCGGTTCACACCCGCGGTCGTGTACATCACGCCATCGACGATCAGTGGGCTGACCTGCATCTGGGTCGCCGGCCGTGGACCAAAGTTGCGTGCCGACCAGCGCCAGGCCACACGAAGATCGCGGACGTTGCTCGCGTTGATCTGATTCGCGGACGAATAGCGGGTCGCGCCGCTGTCGCTCCCGAAATACCGCCACTCCGTCTCGCTTCCGGACCCGTCTGCGCCAGTCTGCCCAGCCAAGCTGGCCGACACCCCTAAGGCTGCCGCGAGGGCAACGACGACCGCGAGCACGCTCTTTCCAACGACGGACATTCCGGACTCCTTTTCGAGTGCTGTTCTAGACGTCACTCGACCGCTTCACTTTCGCCCAGTCTGCTGATACTCCGGCGCGAGCTCCTTGCAGGCCTCGACTTTGAACGGCGCGTCCGCCGGCAGGACACTATCGGTATCCACGTACTTGTCCGCGAAGTACTCGGGATCTTCGGCGACGATTTCGCGGGTGAGCTCGAGCGTCGTGGGATTCAGCGTGAAGCGCTCGACGACGTGCAGTTTGTTGCTGTGAGGGAGATTGCCTGCCAGGGTGCCGGGCAAGAAGCCGACTGTGTCAACGACGAGCGTATCGCCGTCCCAGCGGCCAATCGAATGACCGGCTCGGCTCGGCTTGTTGTTAGCCGGGTGCGCGGCCATGTTCATCTGAACCATCCGGGTCAGGCCGACGCCATATTCCATCTTGATGACGTTTGCGCTCTGAGTGATGCGGCCGATCGCGCCGTCGAACACCCAGTCGAACAGGATGCTCGTGACCTGGCAGGACAGCCGCGGGTTGTCCGACGTCGGCCGCTTGCGCAGCGCCTCTGCTGCCGACTGTCCCGCTGCGGTCAGCTTCACGGGCGGCGGGAACCAGCCGGCCGGTCCGGCCGGCATCGGAAGTTTGCCGGCGTTGATCGCGGCGGCCTGGCTGATCGGCACGAGCCCGGCGCGCCCGCCGGGCGGCCTTGCCAGGACCTGTTGCTCCTGCGCCCAGTCGCCGGCGAGGTTCGGCTTGCCGCTCGGCAGCCGGAACGGTCGTTTCGTGCGATCGACGGATTTCGCGTCGCTCAGCTGCTGATAGCGTTCGAGCGTCGGCTTATTACCAAGCGTCATCGTCTCGACAGTGCACGCCGTCGGATCGTCGCGATGCGGGTGGCCCGCCACTTTGATGGACGCGCCCCGCACGAACATCTCCGGCGACCAGCCCGAGCGTCGGAGCACCGTGGCCCCCCGCGTCTCGCATTTCATGGCGATGACCTTGCCGTCGGTGCCGACGACATCGAAATAGATATACGTGTGCGGGTTGACGAAATCGACCCGTGTCAGCCGGCCCTCGAGCTCCACGTTCTTCCTCATCTCGTAGAGGCCGGCGCCGTGGTGCGCGTAGGCGCGTTCGACGAGCACCGGTACCGTGAGCAGGGTGGCGACGAGTACCGCATGTGTCACTCTAGTCATCGTTGTCCACCTCAGTGTCCCCGAACGGTCCGACCACGCGGCGAGCATTGTCTCACTCTTTTCTGGCGGCGACCGAGGGCACCCGGTCACGCGGCAATGCCGGCGAACTCCACGCTCTCCGCGGAACACCCTTTCTCGTAACCCCGTACCGGGACCACACGCTTCAAGTTCAAACTTGAAAGTAGAAAGTGAAAAGTAAGTTAAGTGCGCCCGCGATACTTCGAAGGTACGTAGTGTGTCCGGCTTCCGTCCCGACTGGGAGACGGCCCACGCGTCCGCGCCAATTTCCGAACAACACCGACGCAGGCCGAGGCCGCCGACGTCTCGGGCTGCGGTTCTCAGCTACGGCTTGCCGTAGTAGAGTAAGCTCGACGGAAAGGGACTGGAGGTTGGCGATGTCTGCTCTGTGGGCTTCCGCACTCGTCGCGCTCCTGCTCGTCGTCATCAGTCCGGCCGCGAGCTACGCCGATGCCGGACTCCTGCGCACGATTCACGCCCTGGACGATGCGCGTGGCTACTGCCTGGACGTGCCAGGCCCCCCTGAAATGCTGCGGCTCGACGATCCGCTGCAGGCGCACACTTGCAAGTATGGGGCGCCGCTCGACGATCAGCGGTTCGAGCGGACCGCGGACGGCGCAATCCGCGCCACGAAGTACAACCGCTGCCTCGCAGCGGCCGCGCTCGAGCCGGGCGCTCGGCTGCTCCTACGTGCCTGCGCGTCGGCGCCCGCGCAGCGCTGGTCGATGGCGTGGGGCCGCCTCAGCCCGGCGTCCAAACCCGATTTGTGCGTCGGCCTCGGCGGCGAGAAGGGTGAACCTGCCGGAACGCCGATCTTGATCTCTCCGGTCTATCGCCACCGCGACGTCGTGCTGGAGCGCTGCGCCGATACGCGCGAGGCCAGTCAGTCGTTCCGATGGTCGCGGCCAGACGAGCGTGGCCTGAGCGTCGCGGACGTCGTACGCAACGGGATGCCTGCCGATCTCGCGAAACAGATCGTGACGCTTGGCTTCTCCGAGGGCAACATCCCACAAACCTATAAGCTCTATGCGTCGCAGCCGCGGGTGCACGAGCCGGGCGAGATCAAGGTGACGAAGGACGTCGCGTACGGCCCGCACGAGCGGCAGCGGATCGACATCCATACGGCGACGATGCGCCGCTCCGAACGTGCCGTGCCGATCGTCGCGGTGTTCCATGGCGGCGGATTGGTCGGCGGCGCGCGGGCGAACACATCGACTTTCGCGGACTACTTCGCCAGCATCGGGTTCGTCGGAGTGGCGGCCGGGTACCGGCTGGCGCCGGACTTCAAGTGGCCCGAGGGCGCGCGCGACGTGGGCGCCGTGGTGACCTGGCTGCGCGATCACGCGGCCGAGTACGGCGGCGATCCCGAACGCGTCTTCATCGCCGGGATCTCCACCGGTTCACTGCACGCCGCGACGTACGTCTTCAGGCCCGAGCTCATGCCGCCCGGGACCGCACGACCGGCTGGCGCCATCCTGCTCTCCGGGCCGTACACGTTCGACTTCTCCGCTCCGAGCAAAGGCGAGCTCGCCTACTTCGGCGAAGACAAGTCCCGCTGGCCGCAGATGGTCGTGCCAGGCAACGTTACCCGCACCGACATCCCGGTGCTGTTCACGACCGCGGAGTACGACGACCCTCGATATCTGACGTCGCATGCCGCACTCTTCTCCGAGCTCGTCGAGAAGCACCGCGTCCGTCCGCGCTTCAGGCAAAGCCTGGGGCACAACCACGTGTCTCAGCTCCTGTCGGTCGGCACGGCAGACACCAGCGTCTCGCGCGAGATCCTGGATTTCGTCGAACGGGTGACGGCGCGTTGACGATAGTCTGCATGGAGCCGCGACTCATCGGAGTTCAATCCATGTGCCCAGGTCCAAACTCGATCTCGGGCCACAGGGTATTCGTTACTGAGCTGCCTCACGATCGCGATGACGCCGGCGCCATTGGGCTGTGCCGGCCGGTGCACGTCGAACGTGAGCGCCAGACCATCCTTGTGTCCGTACACCACATCCGTCGTGACCGAGGGCTGACGCGCGGGTGCCTGGGCATCACTGATGACCGGCGCGGACGCTGAACAGACGCGCGCGACAAGAGTGAGCACGACCGGTGAACGCAAGCGAGTGCCGCTCATGGCTGCTGCCGGACGACTTCGTAGTCGCCGCGTCGTGGCCCTTCGCGAATCAAGAATCCGGGTTTCACAGTGAACGTCCAGCCGTCTCCAATGAGGGTCGTGTCGTCGCGGCGTGCGGGTGCCGGCACACGACGGACGCTCCCATTGCTTTCGAGGAGCACGCCCTTTTCAGCTTCAAGCATCCCCGAATCTGTATTGAAGCGAAAGGGGCCGAAGAACACGGTGCCGATCTCGGGAATCACCATGGCGCCCATGGAATTGAACATGCCCCCGCCTCCGCCGCGAATCACGAGCACCGGACCGTCCACGAACTGCCGGCGCAATTCGGCGAGGCGTTCCTGCCGCCCTCGCTCGCGCTGCTCCTCGGCAGCACGGATCTCGGCGCCGCCGTATCGGGAGGCGGACGCCGCGGCGTCGGCGCCTGGTTGAAGAGTGACCGCGCCTGCCAGGAGCGCCCCGAAATCGTCGGTGTTGCGGATCCGTTGACGCCAGCCGGGAGAAAGCCCGTCGAGCAGGAGGCCATACGCGGGTCCAGTCCAGTACGCGAACGTGCGAACGAAGCTGTGGTCTCCCTCGCAACCGGTAAGTACTTCAATCGCGCGCGTGACCGCGCCGGCCGCGGACTCCGCCGCGGCCGCGACGCCCGTGTACGAGGCGACGCCTTCGTTGATCTCGAGAGCACGCTCGTTTTCGGCGCTGCCCTTGTAAAGCATGCGCCGCGCTTGCCGGAAGGCG
>DATAFJ010000239.1:0-65652 GCA_036257535.1 Vicinamibacterales bacterium
CGAAGTTCACCCGATAGAGGCTGAACGACCACTTCCGGTCGGGTAACACGTCGCCGCTCGGCACAAACCACAACCCCGTCGTGTCCCCCTGCGGGGTCGGCGTCGCGGGCCGCGTCTCCACCCGGTCGGCGGCCCGCGGCGTGTCAGGCGTTTGCGTTGTGGCGGCCGGCGTCTGGGCTGCAGCCGACGCGGAACAGACCACCAGTGCGAGTGCAAAAGTGAGAACCTGGCGATTCATGACGGATTGATGGTAAGGCCACAAGGCCTATTAGTCAAAAGGGTACCGATGACCTAGGCCTAAAGACCTAGGCGGACTTGCGTTTACCGAACACCCAGGCGATCACAATGCTGATCAGATAGAGCACCAGCATCGGCCCGGCCATCATCGCCTGCGACACGACGTCGGTTCCGGGGCTCAGCACTGCCGCGATGATGAAGATGATGAGGATGGCGTATTTGATGTTCTTGATGAGGAAACGGGCGGTGATGCCGCCAACACGGGCAAGGAAGAACACGATTGTGGGCATCTGGAAGATCACGCCAAAGGCGAGAAGCATCTTCACGTACAGCGAAAAGACGGATCCCACCTTCGGCGTGAAGGTCATGTACTCGGTCGAGAAGCTCGCGAAAAACTCCCACGCCCACGGAAACGCGATGTAGTGCGAGAAGAGCGCCCCGGCGGTAAAGAAGAAGGTGGCGAAGACCACGAACGGGATCGCGAACTTCTTTTCGTGGGCATAGAGGCCGGGGGCGATGAATTTCCACAACTGCCAGAGGATGACCGGCGCCGCCAGGAATAGTCCGGCGAGGGCGGCCATCTTCATGCCGAGCATGAATCCCTCGGTCGGCTCCGTATAGATGAGCGTGCCGCCTCGCGGGAGCACGCGCACCAGCGGCTCCATCACGAACGCCTTGATCGGGCCGATGAAGAACAGGCTGATCAGGAAGCCGCCGACGAGCGCGACGACCGACGAGATGAGCCGTCTCCGGAGCTCGTCGAGATGCTCCAGAAACGACATCTTGGCAGTACGGTCGTCTTCCTCAGGTTCCGGATCGAAGTCGGGCGCGGGAACGGCCGCGCCGGGGAAGGGCACGAGCGCCATTGCGCTATGCGCCGTCTGACTGGCGCGGAACCGCGGGCTCCGAGGGGGTGGCGGGGCGTGCGGGCTCCGGCTTGGACTCGGTCTTCAACTCTTCGAGGCGAATTTCTTCGTCGAGCGTGTTCCGGAGTTCGTTCGACGCACGCCGGAATTCCGACAGGCTGCGGCCGAGCGACCGGCCGAGCTCTGGCAACTTCCGAGGGCCGAAGATGATGAGCGCGATCGTCAGGATGATCAACAGCTCCGGCATGCCGATGGAACCGAACATTGACGTTCTCCTGGGGCGATTATACTCTCGTCTGCCTTCGCTCCGCCGGCGCTTCGGCGAGACAAGTCTTTGCTCCGCTTGGGGTTGTCTGCTACGATCTGGTAATGCGACGTCTCCGTTTCCTGCCCGCCGCGGTCCTCGCCGTCGTCTTTTCCGCCATCGTCGGAGGGCTGCTGGGCGGCAGCGTTCTGGCGCGCCAGGACGAGGTTTCCCAACATTATCGCCTGTTTACCGCGGCCCTGAACGCGGTCGAAAACGAATACGTCGAGAAGGTCGAATCCGACCGTCTCGTCTACAGCTCGATTGACGGCATGCTGCGGACGCTGGATCCGCATTCAAGCTTCCTGGACCCGCGCACGTACGCCCAGCTGCGCGAACGCCAGGAAGGCCGCTACTACGGTCTGGGGATCAGCATCCTCCCGGTCGAGGGCGACATCACGGTGATGTCGATCTTCGAGGGCTCACCCGCATACAAGAAGGGCCTTCGCCGCGGGGACGTTATCGCGAAGATCGAAGGACAGGACGCGAAGGGCTGGACGAACGATCAGGCCGTCCGCAAACTGCGCGGCCCGAAGGGAACGCAGGTCAACATCTCGATCAAGCGGCAGGGCCACGAGGGCTTGATCGATCTGACGATCGAGCGCGACGAGATCAACATCCTCACGGTGCTCGGCGCGTTCATGGTCGACGAGGAACGGGGCTACGTTCGCGTTCGCGAGTTCTCGGAGACGACCGATGACGAGCTCGGGCGCGCGCTCGAGGCGCTGCGCGCCAAGGGCCTCAAGAAGCTCGTGCTCGACCTGCGCGACAACCCGGGCGGGCCGCTCGACCAGGCCATCCGCGTCGCGAACCGCTTCCTGCCGCGCGGCGAGCTGATCGTCTACACTCGCGGACGCGTGCCCAACGCGGATCAGAACTACCGCGCCACCGAGCGCAGCGAGTACACAGACATGCCGGTCGTGGTGCTGGTCAATCGCAACAGCGCCAGCGCCTCCGAGATCGTCGCCGGTGCGCTGCAGGATCACGATCGCGCGCTCGTCGTCGGCGAAACGACCTTCGGCAAGGCGCTCGTGCAATCGATCTACCGCATCAGCAACCAGGCCGGGCTGGCGCTCACGACCGGTCGCTACTACACGCCGAGCGGACGGCTGATACAGCGTCCATGGGACGGCTCCTTCGACGAGTACCTCACGTACACGTTGCGCGATCAGCAGCTCAACTCCGAAAAGCCGCATGCGGCCGCGGAGCTCAAGTACACCGATACGGGCCGCAAGGTGTACGGCGGCGGAGGTATCGAGCCTGACCGCCACATCGCGGGCTCGGTCGAGGGCTTCAATCCAAGTCGCTTCGGGCGCATGCTCGTCGCGCGGCAGATGTTCGAGAACTATGCGGAGAAGTTCTCCGCCGAAGGGGACAATCGTATTGTCGGCGGCTCGGCAGGCCGCAAGACCGTGCGCCGCGGATTCGACGTGACCGACGAGATGGTCGCCGAGTTCAAGGCGTCCCTCGTCAAGGAGCGCCTCAAAGTCGACGAGGCGGCGTTTGCCAAGGACGCCGACTTCATCCGCGCGATGATCCACCTTCAGATCGACAATGCGCTCTTCGGCATCGAAGAAGCCCGTCGCAACCTCATCGAGCGCGATCCCATGGCGCAGACTGCGTTGAGCCTGTTCCCCGAAGCGGAGAAGTTGATGGCCGCCGGCCGGAGCAAGACCACGCAAATGAGGCAGAGATAAAGCCAGGATCGCAGGTCTTTGACCTACATCTTGGGGTGCGACATTAGTCTTGCCCCTACTTAATGGGCTTGCTACACTGACCACCGCTCGAGGCCGTCCGGCGCGCACGTTGCACGCCGGGTGACTTCGCTCGCCGGCCGCCGGGGCCCCCCGCTGCGTGGCGGGGTGACGGACTCTGAAAGACAGCATCCGCTTTGAAGCGTTCCCAGCCGCTTCCCGGTAAAGGTGTGTACTGAATGCGTCTGCATCGCCTCGAAATCTCGGGTTTCAAGAGCTTTCCCGATCGGTCCGAGCTGGCCTTCGACCAGGGCGTCACAGCAATCGTCGGTCCCAACGGTTGCGGCAAGAGCAACGTCGTCGACGCCATCACGTGGGTGCTGGGGGAACAGAGCGCGAAAAGCCTGCGTGGCGACCGGATGGAGGACGTCATCTTCGCCGGGAGCGACGCGCGCAAGCCGACCGGAGCGGCAGAAGTAAAACTGAAGCTCGCGGGAGTCGCGACGAACCTGCCAGGCGGCGTCGAACCGCAGCATCTTGAAGCCGTGGTGCAGCAGGCCGGTCACGGCCATGGCGCGGCGGCCGAACATGAAACCGCCGTCGCGCTCGCGCCGCCTCCGGAGCTTCCGGAGCTCGAGTCCCGCGACCGCTTCGTGCGCGACATCGAGATCGGCCGGCGCTTGTACCGATCTGGTGAGAGCGAATATCTGATCGACGGTCAGGTCTGCCGGCTCCGCGACGTGCATGACCTGCTGATGGACGCCGGCGTCGGCGTCAAGGCGTATGCGGTCATCGAGCAGGGCAAGATCGGCCAGATCCTCAGCGCGCGGCCGACCGACCGCCGTCAGCTGATCGAAGAGGCTGCCGGGGTCACGAAATACAAGACGCGGCGGCGCATGGCCGAGCTCAAGCTCGAAGCCGCACAGCAGAACCTGACCCGCATCGAAGACATCGTTTTTGAAGTCGAGAAGCAGCGCGCGGCGTTGAAGCGGCAGGCCGCGAAGGCGCGCCGCTACAAGCGGCTGCGGGAAGAGCTGCGCCGCTGGGAGAAGGTGCAGTTCGCCGCCCGCTACCGAACGCTGGCGGCCTCCATCGAGGCGGCTCTCAGACGCCTCGAAGCGGCCCGCGAGCGCGAGAGCGCGGCCGAGGCGCGCTTGGCCGAGTCGGAGAACACACTCGAACGGGTTCGGATCGAGCTGGCCGAAGCGGATGCGCGATCGACACGTGCGCGAGAGGCGGCGCATGCGCGCGAGCTCGAGATGGGCCGTCTTCAGCAGCAGGCCGAGTTCGATAGGCAGCAGCGCGAAGCCTTGGCTGCGGCGGCGGTCGAACTGGAGACAGAGCTGACTGCGCTGGAGGCGCGGCGCGAGCCGGCACGGGTGGAGCTCGCCGATCGCCGTACGGCGCTCGCCGAGGCGGAAGTCGCGCGCGATCGCGCGGCGTCGGCGCTCGGCGAAGAGGAGTCGGGCTGGGCGGGCGCCCATGCCGAGATCGAAGGGCTCGAAAGTGACGTCGAGGCGGCGCGCAGCGAGATCTTCTCGGCGATGAATGCGGCGACCGCGCTCAGGCACGCCGTCGAGCACGCCGTATCCGCTCACGCGAAGACGCTCGAGGAGCTCGCGCGGCTCGAGGTGGAGCGTGCGGACCTCGAGATCGAGGAGCGGCGCGCGCGCGCCGAGCACGCCGAAGCGGAACAGGCTCTCGCCCGCACTCGCACTGCGCTCCACGCTACGGCTGCCGACCGCGCGGAGCGCGAAGCCGCGCTGTCGACGGCGCGTCTCGAACGCGCTCGCCTCGATGAGGCGTGCCGCGCGCGCGAACAGGAGATCGCTGGCCTCACCGCGCGCGCCGCTTCCCTCGAAGAACAGGACGCCGCCCATGCCGAGTACGGCGACGCCGCGCGCCTTGTTCTGTCACCCGAGAGCGGCGTCGCTCACGCCGGCTCCGTGGCCGACCAGCTCGACGTCGAGCGCGGATACGAGCGCGCCGCCGAAGCCTGTCTGGGTGAAGTCCTGCAGCACGTCCTGGTGCGAACCCACGCCGACGTCACCAGAGGACTCGACGCTGCCGCCAACGCGGGACGATGCGGGTTCGTCGTCACGGACGAGGCGCCGACGAATCAGTTCTCAGCCTCATCATTCCAGCCCGAGGGAACGATCGCGCTTTCCACCGTCGTCCGTGCGCGCGGTCAGCACGCGGACGCCGTTCGGGGGGCGCTTGGGGAAGCGTGGATCGCCGACAGCTTTGACGCCGCGCTGGCCGCCGCCCGCACGACGGCGTTGCCCGTGGTGACCACGAAGGGTGAGCTGTTTCGTGGCCCGCATCTCGTCTCGGGTGGCGCCCGCGCGCAGTCGCGCGGCATCCTCGCGACGAAGAGCGAGATTCGCGATCTGCGCAGCCGGGTCGATGCGGAGACGGCCGAGCTCGCCCGCTCCCGTGTCGAGGTCGAGGCGGCGGCGCTCGCGATTGCCGCGGCCGAAGCGGGCATCGCCCTGGTCGCCGAAGAGCGCCATCGGCAGGAGAAAGCGATCGTCGAGTTCGAGCTGCGGCTGGCGGCCGCCGACGAAGAGGCGGAACGCGTCGCGCGCAAGCAGGAGCAGGTCGCGCTCGAGAGAGGGCGGGCGGACGACGAGCGCAAAGCGATCGAGGCACGCCAGGCTGAAGCGCGGGCGTCCATTCAGCGGCTCGAAACGGAGCAGCGAATCGCTGACGAGCGCTTTACCGCCGCGCAGCGCCGGCTTTTCGCTGCACGTGAGGGTGTCGAAGCCCGCAGCCGCTCCGTTGCCGAACGAAAGGCCGATCACGCGGCACTCGCCGAGCGTGCGACAGCGCTCGCCGCGGAGGTCCGCCGGATCGAAGAGAGCTCGGCAGAGCTCGAAGCGCGCTTTACGGCACGCCGCGACGAGCTCTCGCGCAACGTCGAGCGCCGGCACGAGCTCGAAGCATCAATAGCGGACGCGGGCCGCAGACTCGACGAAGCGCTCAAGGCGTTCGACGAGCTCAAGCAGGAAGTCGTCGCTGCGGACGACCGGTCGGCCGCGCTCCGCGGGAACCACGACGAGCATGACGCGGCCATTCGTGAAGCACGCCGCGCCCTCGAAACCATTCGCGCGGAGGTCAGCCGCTTCGAGGTTGCCCGGGCGACCGCAGAAGGAGACCTCGCGCATCTGGCGTCCGCCTGCCTCGAAGCAGTCCAGGGCGGCCTCGACGACGTGGCCGCCGAAGTCAGCGAGATGGAATCCCGGGGAGAGCTCGGCGCTGTGAAGCTCGTCGAAGAGTCCGACGATCCGGAATCTGCCGACGATCAGCCGGCGAGCGCCGACCCGGCCGCATCAACGGAACCGCTCACGGCGGAACGTGCCGTCAGTCAGCTGAAGGAGAAGATCGACCGTCTTGGACCGGTGAACATGATGGCGATCGATCAGTTCGACGAGCTCGAAGGGCGGCACACCTTCCTGACGACGCAGCGGAAGGACCTGGTCGACTCCATCGCCCAGACGACCGAGGCGATTCGACGGATTGATCGGACCACCCGTGAGCGCTTCAAGGAAGCGTTCGAAGTGATCAACCTGCACTTCCAGGATACGTTCTCGACGCTCTTCGGCGGCGGCCGCGCCACGCTCATGCTGCTGGATGAGACCGACCAGCTCGAGAGCGGCATCGACGTGATCGCGCAGCCGCCGGGCAAGCGGCTTCAGAGCGTGCAGCTCCTTTCGGGCGGCGAGAAGGCCCTCACGGCGATGGCGCTCATGTTTGCCATCTTCAAGTACCGTCCCAGCCCGTTCTGCCTGCTCGACGAGATCGACGCGCCGCTGGACGATGCGAACATCGGGCGGTTCGTCGAGATGCTGCAGGGCATGCAGTCGCATACGCAGTTCATCCTGATCACACACAATCGGAAGACGATGGAGATCGCAGACCGGCTGTACGGCGTTACGATGGAGGAGCCGGGCGTCTCGAAGCTGATTTCTCTCCAGTTGAACTGAATCTGGCCGCCGGCCAATGAACGAAAACCGAGCGACACGATACAACCGGCTGAAGCGCCGAGCGTCCGTGCTTTCGCTGGCGCTGACCGGGTTGTTCCTGTGCGGCCTGCTCGCGACCGGCCTGTCGGTGCGGCTGCGCGAGGCCGTGGGATCGGCCGGCATCTACGTCATCGTCCTGGCTGTCACCCACGAGCTGCTGACGCTGCCGCTCTCGGTCTACAGCGGCCTGCTGCTGGAGCGGCGGTACGACCTCTCCGGGATCTCGATTTCCGACTGGTTTCTCGATCGGCTCAAGGCCTTTGCGCTGGGGCTCCTCTTGAGCGTGCTGGCGGCGGCCGTCGTCGGATGGTCGGCGCGCACTGCGGGCGAGCTATGGTGGGTCGCAGCCGCGTCCGCATTTTCACTCGCCGGTATCGTTCTCGCCGCCGTGGCGCCGCTGCTGTTCCTGCCGATCTTCTACCGCTTCAAGCCACTCGACCGGCCGGCGCTGACCGCGCGGCTGCTCGCACTCGCGAACAACGAGGGTGTGCCAGCGGTCGGAGTCTTCGAGTGGGGCCTCGGAGCGAAAACGTCGAAGGCGAACGCGGCGCTCGTCGGGTTGGGCTCCACGCGTCGCATCATCCTGGCGGACACGCTCCTCGACAACTACACGGACGACGAGATCGAGGTGATCGTCGCTCACGAGCTCGGGCACCACGTGCATCGAGACATGATGAAGGCGATCGGCTTCGAATCGGCGCTCGTGTTCGCCGGAGCGTTCGCTGCCGATCTTCTGTTCCGTGCGATCGCTCCCGGGTTGGGGATCAGGGACGTCACCGATCCGGCGGGGCTGCCGCTGCTCGTGATCGGCGCCGGCGCCGTGTCCGTGCTTCTCGCGCCGCTCGCCAACGCCTTGTCGAGGCGCGCCGAGCGCCGCGCCGATCTCTTCGCGCTGACGCTGACGAAGCGTCCCGATTCGTTCATGTCGGCGATGCGCCGTCTCGGCGCGCAGAACCTCGCCGAGGAGCACCCCTCGCGGCTCGTTCAGGCGCTGTTCCACTCGCATCCTCCGATTCCAGAGCGCCTGGCAGCCGCGCGAGCGCTCACGGACTGAACGCCACGTCCGAGGATGGACTACTACCACCTCGCCCAGGTCAACATCGCACGGGCGCGGGCTCCTCTCGACAGTCCTGTCATGGCGGCGTTCGTCGAACGCCTCGACGACATCAACGCTCTCGCGGAGTCCAGCCGCGGCTTCGTCTGGCGTCTGCGCGCGGCGCCCGGGGGCACGACGTATGTCGCCGCGAACAACCCCAGGCTGATCGTGAACATGTCGGTCTGGGAGTCCGTCGACACGCTCCGTGACTACGTGTACAAGACCGGTCACAACTCGGTCATGCGCCGCCGCGTGGAGTGGTTCGCTCCGATCGCGGCTGCGCACCTGGTTTTGTGGTGGATACCTGCCGGGCACGAGCCCTCTCTGGGCGAAGCGCGGGAACGGCTTGCGCACCTGCGCGCGCGAGGTGAGGGACCGGCCGCGTTCACATTCCGGCGGCCGTCCCCCATGCCGGATCAACCCGACGATCCACCGGAGCCGGACCGGGTGCTCGCGGATGATACCGTGAGCTACGACCGGCGCGCGTTCCGAAGCGTGGACAACGCCGCCGGTGAAGTCGATGCGGAGACACGCTTCTTCTATCGCCAGATCGGCTCGCGCGTCTGGGCCACGTACAGGGGAGGTGCGATCGCCTTCGGAACCCTCGTAGCGGCCGCCGCTCCGGACGGCCGTCTCGACATGCGATACCAGCACGTCAACCGGGACGGCGCCTGGCGCGAAGGGCGGTGCGACACCGTGCCGGAGCGGTTGCCGGACGGACGGCTGCGTCTGCACGAGTCGTGGCGCTGGACCGGAGGCCTGGTCGGCGAGGGACAATCGACGGTCGAGCAGATCTCAGCGTAAGAGCCGCCCGACGCCAGGGGGCACGCGTTTCCTGGCTTCACGCGCCCACTGCAGCGCGACGACCAGGCGATCCGGCCGCGCAATCGCGAGCGTTCCGGATCTCGAGAGCGCGAATTCGTTGACGTCGGCGGCGAGCGGCGCCGGCGCGCCCGCTATCGCGCGGAGGCGATCGTCCCACGACACGCCGGCGAGTTCCGTTCCCCGCTTGAACACCAGCAGTCCGGGCGCTCCCACACGCGCACCTCGCGCATCGTCCAGGAGCGTCCGCCGCGCGCCTCCGCCGCCGTCTACGACGGCCGCATGGTGGACGCCTCTCGCGGTGGCGATTGTAAACACGATGCCGTCGGTTCCCGGCAGGTGAAACGGCAGCCCGTGCGCCTGCTCTCCGGCTGCGGGATCGAGCCGCGTGAGCGGCTCCACGCGGCCGCCGGTCTCCCCGACGACTGCCAGCCCGGCCGCCGGAATTCCGGCGAAAACGATTCGTCCATCTCGTCCCCAGCTTGCGCCGCGAGCCTCCGCGGCATCGGCAATCGCGAGCGGCGTCCCGCCGGCGAGCGAAATCGTCAGCAGCTTGCCCCCGGCGAAGAAGCCGATGCGTCGCGTGTCGGGCGCGAAGAAGGGCGTGCGGCCACCCTCCGTTCCGTCGACGAAGGCGGCGTCCAGATCGTCCAGCGCTCTCGTCCAGATGCCGCACCGTGCCTGCTCCAGAATGCATGCGGACCACGCGAGGCGCGATCCATCGGCGGCAATGGCCAGAGATTGATCGTTGCCATCGAGGCGGCTGCCGGCGGGAAGATCGACGACGAAGCGCGCCGCGGGCGGCTCCGGCCGAGGATCCGCATACTCGAGCCTCCAGATCGCCGCCGCTGCCAGCGCTCCCAGGATCGCGGCGAGGCTCCACGGAAGGAGGGACGCCGCGATCGAAGGTACAACCGGTGAAGCTTCTGCGCTCGGAGCGCCAGGCAGCAGGGCGTCCGCACCAGGCGCTGGTGCATGAGCTGACGGTGCGCCGGAGCCTGTGATGGCGGACGTCGGCGAGAGCGGCGCGACGAAGCGGTAGCCGCGGCGGTGGAGCGTCTGAATGTAGACCGGCTGCTGCGGATCGTCCCCGAGCGCTTGTCGGAGCGAGCTGACCGCCTCGGCGAGCGACGTATCGGTGACGAACGCATCCTTCCAGATCGCGTCGATCAGATCCTGCCGCGCCACCACCTGACCCGGCCGCGAGACGAGGTAGGCGAGGACGCCGAGCACCCGCGGCGGCAGCGGGACCTCGCTGCCGGCCCGGCGCAGCAGGCCGTTAACCGCGTCGAAGGTAAATGGACCGAAAGAGACCATCCGCGGCCCATTTTAAGAGAAAGTTCAGGACTTCTTCGCCGTTGATTCACCGCGGGTTCAAGACGGCGGCCGCTCGCGGCGGGACACTACCGTCATGTCTCTCTTCGCCACGAAGACCATCGATCAGATCCAGCGGGAGCAGCTCGGCACGGGCGAACGCGCGCTCAAGCGCGTGCTCGGGCCGACGCAGCTCGTCATGCTCGGCGTCGGCGCCATCATCGGCACCGGCATCTTCGTCCTGACGGGCCAGGCGGCCGCCGCGAATGCCGGACCGGCCATCGTCATCTCGATGCTGATTGCCGGGTTCGCGAGTGCGCTCGCCGGCCTGTGCTACTCCGAGTTCGCGTCCAGCGTGCCGGTCGCCGGCTCCGCCTACATCTACGCCTACGCGACTATGGGGGAGTTCGTTGCCTGGGTGATCGGGTGGGATCTGATCCTGGAGTACGCGCTCGGCGCCGCGACCGTCGCGGTCGGCTGGTCGGGCAACTTCGTGACCCTTCTCGGACAGCTCGGCCTCTCGTTCCCGGCCGCGCTGAGCGGCGCGCCCGGCACGCAGGTGACGCTGCCGGGCGGCGAGGTCGTGACCGCCGTGTTCAACCTGCCGGCGGTGATCATCACGATCGCCGTAACCGCGCTTCTCATCGTCGGGATCAGCGAGTCCGCGACGGTCAACGCCGTCGTCGTCGTGATCAAGGTGGCGGTCGTTCTCATCGTGATCGCCGCGGGCTCGTTCTTCATCAACCCGGCCAACTGGACACCGTTCATTCCGCCCAACACGGGCAAGTTCGGCGAGTACGGGATCAGCGGCATCTTCCGGGGCGCCGCCGTCATCTTCTTCGCGTATATCGGTTTCGACGCGGTCTCGACCTCGGCGCAGGAGGCGAAGAATCCGCAGCGCGACATGCCGCGCGGCATCCTCGGTTCGCTCGCGGTATGCACGATCCTGTATGTCCTGATCTCCGCGGTGATGGTGGGCCTGGTGCCATACAAGCGCATGCTCGGCGAGCCGGCGCCGTTCGTCGTGGCGATTGATGCCGCCGTTCAGCAGGCGGCGGGCACGGCGTGGCACACGCCGCTGACGATCGCGAAAGTGCTCATCACGGTCGGCGTGCTGGCGGGCCTCAGTTCCGTCATGGTCGTCATGATGCTCGCCCAGCCCAGGATCTTCCTGGCGATGGGGAACGACGGATTACTGCCGGCGTGGACCAGGAGGATCCACCCCCGGTTCCGCACACCGCACATCTCGACACTGGTGACCGGCGCCGTTGTTGCCCTCGCCGCCGGCTTCACCGGGATCGGCACGCTCGGCAACCTCGTGAGCATCGGCACGCTCATGGCGTTCGTCATCGTGTCGCTGGGGATCATTGTGTTGCGGTCGACGAGGCCCGATCTGCCGCGGCCGTTCCGCGTGCCGCTCTCGCCGTACATTCCGCTGGCCTCGGCGATCGTCAGCGCAGGGCTGATGCTCAGCCTCCCGTGGGAGACTTGGGAGCGGCTGATTATCTGGATGGTGATCGGGGTGATCTTCTATTTCGCGTACGGATTCCGGAGGAGCCGCATCCGCTCGGCCCCCAGCCCGGAGCCTATCTGACGACGAGCTCGCCGCGCATGTTGCGGCAGCCTTCGTCTTCCGCGATGTTGCAGTAGAACGGGAAGGTTCCGGGCCGATCGGCCCGGAATTCGAAACTCACGCCGTGGCCCGGGCTCGCGCGCTTTGCGATGCGATAGGCATCCACGGTGAAGCTGTGAGGAATGTCCGTGGCCTCCAGCGTGATCTTCACGAGGTCGTTGTGCGGGACCTCGATGCGCGAAGGCTCGTATGAATACTTCCGCGCCCTGACGGTAATCTCGCGGGGCGGCTGGGCGCCGAACGCCCGCGCCGCCGCCGTTCCCAGCCCGACCAGCCACGCCAGCAGAAGCCTGCGATGCATTGTTGGGCCCTGGAGTTTAGACGCCGACCTCTTCCGGCCGGTTGCTCACGCCGCTGGCAGGCCTGACGGCCTACGCTACTTACGCGCGTGTTCCCGCGGGCCGCGCCCCCGGCCATCCCCGGGTCCCTGCCCCTGACCCTGGCCCTGGGGCTGTCCCTCCGGCTCCGGCAGCAGCGCTTTCCGGCTCAGGCGAATCTTGCCCGACGGGTCGATGTTGATCACCTTCACCATGACCTGCTCGCCTTCCTTCAACTCGTCGCGCACGTCCTTCACCCGGTAGTGCGCGATCTCGGAAACGTGCAGCAGGCCGTCCACCCCCGGCATGATCTCTACGAACGCGCCGAATTCAGTGATCCGCTGAACCTTGCCCATGTAGGTCTTGTTCAGCTCCGGCGTTGCGGTCAGTTCCTGGATGATCGCGATCGCCTTCTGCGCCGACGCTTCATCGACCGAGGCGACGTTCACGCGGCCGTCGTCTTCGACATCAATCTTGACGCCGGTGCGATCGATGATGCTGCGAATCATCTTGCCGCCCGGTCCAATCACGTCGCGAATCTTGTCCACCGGGATCTTGATCGTGACGATGCGAGGTGCGTAGGCGGAGATGTTGCCGCGCGGCGACGAGAGCGCCTCGCGCATTTTCTCGAGGATGAACAGCCTTCCCTGCCGGGCCTGCTCGAGCGCCTTGCGCATGATGTCGGTCGTGATGCCGGTGACCTTGATGTCCATCTGGAGCGCGGTGATGCCCTCGGCGGTGCCCGCAACTTTGAAGTCCATGTCGCCGTAGTGGTCCTCGGCGCCGGCAATGTCGGAGAGGACCGCGTATCGGCCGCTCTTCTCGTCCATGACGAGTCCCATCGCGACGCCGGCGACCGCCGCCTTGAGCGGCACGCCCGCGTCCATCAGCGCCAGCGAGCCGCCGCACACGGATGCCATCGACGACGATCCGTTCGACTCGAGGATGTCGGAGACGATGCGCATGGTGTAGGGGAATGTCTCTTCGGCGGGGATGAGCGGGGTGAGTGCACGCTCGGCGAGGGCGCCGTGGCCGACTTCGCGGCGGCCGGGCCCTCTGAGAAACGCCACCTCCCCGACCGAGAACGGCGGGAAGTTGTAATGGAGCATGAAGCGCTTGTAAATCTCCCCGTCGACCATCTCGATCTTCTGCTGGTCCTCGGCGGTTCCGAGCGTGGCGGTGACGAGCGCCTGCGTCTCGCCGCGCGTGAATACGGTCGATCCGTGGGTGCGCGGCAGCACACCGACTTCGATCGAGATCGGCCTGATTTCGTCGAACTTCCGGCCGTCGAGCCGCGTGTCTCGCTCGAGGATCTCGTCGCGGAGCACTTTTTCCTTGAGCTCCTTGAAAATGGCTTTCGCTTCGACCCGCCGTTCGACTTCTCCCTCCGGCAGGCTTGCGATCAGCTCATCGAGAACCTGATCGACGCGGTCGTAGTTCTCGAGCTTGCCGCGAATGCGCATCGCCTCGCTGAGCGGGACGTAGACGCGCTCCTCGACCTCGCGGTAGACGTCGTGGCCGAACTCCTTCTTCTGGACCTGCAGCTTCGTGCGGTTGACTTCGCGCGCCATCCCGTCGATGACGTCGACGATCGCGCGGATGGCGGTGTGCGCCACTTCAAGCGCGCGAACCATCTCTTCTTCCGTCGCTTCCTTCGCGCCCGCCTCCACCATCACGATGGCCTGGCGCGAGCCGGCGACGATGAGATCAATCTTGCTGCGCTTGCGCTGCTCGTACGTGGGGTTGATGACGTACTCGCCATCGATCAGTCCAGCGCGCACTCCGGCGATCGTCGCGTGGAACGGAATCTCCGAGAACGCCAGCGCCGCCGACGCGCCGGTAATCGCAAGCACGTCCGAGTCGTTCTCCGAGTCGGCCGACAGCACCAGCGCCACGACTTGTGTCTCATGCCGCCAGCCGGGAGTGAAGAGCGGCCGGATCGGACGGTCGATGAGCCGGCTGGTCAGGACTTCTTTCTCGGTCGGCTTGCCCTCGCGTTTGAAGAACCCGCCGGGGATTCGTCCCGACGCGTATGTGTACTCGCGGTAGTCGACCGTGAGCGGGAGAAAATCGATACCTTCGCGCGGGTTGGCGGCGCGGCACGCGGTGACGAGGACGATCGTGTCGCCGAGCCGAACGACCGCGGCGCCGTCAGCCTGTTTGGCCAGCCGTCCGGTCTCGATTGAAAGGGTGTGGGAGCCGATGGAGAGTTCGCGATTACGCATGTCTTGTCTTCGCAGTCTGTGTGGGTGTGGACGCGGCGGGCACGACGCGGGCCGCGCGCACGCCGGACCTCGGGATCGGGCACTCGCCCGCCCTGAAGGTCGGGCCTACTTCCGAATGCCGAGGCGGCGAATGAGATCGCCGTAGCGCTCGCTGTCCTTTCGCTTCAGGTAGTCGAGCAACCGCCGGCGCTGGCCGACGAGCTTGAGCAGCCCGCGCCGCGAATGATGGTCCTTCGCGTGCGTCTTGAAATGGTCCGTCAGGTAATTGATGCGCTCGCTGAGAAGCGCCACCTGGACTTCCGGGGAGCCTGTGTCCGAGTCGTGTGTGCGGTAGGTACCGATGACTTCCGTCTTGCGTTCCTTGTTCAGAGCCACGCGTGCTCACCTCCACGAACGGTCCAGAAACCGCCTGCCTCGCTGTAGCCCTTGGCGAAGGCGGGTCGTACCAGAGCCGCCGTTGTTGCGTCGCGCTAATTTGCGCGAATTCAACATTTTAAACCAGAACGACAACCGGATGCAAAGCACCGGGCCGCGCCTCCGCAATGCCGAGGAGCGTGCCGCGGCCGTCGAGAAGCCGCACCGGACAAGCCGCGTCGGCCGACACTCGCCGGACGATGTCTCCTCCCGCGACCGGGTTGCCGTGCGCCACTCGTTCCGCGCCGGCGTCGGTGAGGACGGCCGCCGGCATGTGCGTCAGCAGACCGTTGAGGCCGATGACGGACTCGAGCGCACGCTGCGGGTCGGTCTCGACGAGCGCCAGCGGCACCGCATCGGAGAGCGTAAATGGACCGCTGCTGGTTCGCCTCAGCATGGCGAGATGACCGCCGCACCCCAGCGCCGCCCCGAGATCGTGCGCGAGCGACCGTACGTAAAACCCCGCGGAGCACGCGACGCGAATCCGGACCTCGCCGTCGCGATAGCTGCCCAGTGAGATCTCCCGAACCGTTACGTCGACCGGTTCCGGCGTTGTCGGACGCGCCGCCCGCGCCAGCTTGTAGGCGCGAACGCCTCCAATCTTCTTCGCCGAGTAGGGCGGCGGCGTCTGACGGAACGTGCCGCGGAAGCCGTCCAGCGCGGCGCCGACGTCTTCTGGCGTGACGGACGACGGCACCGGCATTTCCGCCGGCGCCGACGCGGCATCGTATGTCTCGGTTGCCGCGCCGAGCCTGATGACGGCGTCGTACGTCTTGTCCCCGCTCGACAGGTACCGGGCCAGCCGCGTGGCGCGTCCGAGCACGAGCGGCAGCACGCCGCTCGCGAGCGGATCAAGCGTGCCGGTGTGCCCGACGCGCTTCACACCCGTTCGCGCGCGCACGCGGGCGACGACGTCGTGCGATGTAGGCCCGGGCGGCTTGTCGACGACGAGGACGCCCGAGATCGTTCCGCTCTCGATCGATTCACCGATCACGGAGTGCGGGGGACTGCGGCCGCCCTTTCAATCGCTTCGATCACGTCGTCGATGACCTGTGCGCGGACGTGGTCTTCGGGGCCTCGGAGCGTGAAGCCGGCAGCGTTGGTATGTCCCCCGCCGCCGTACTTGACCGCGACGGCGCGCACGTCGACGTCGTACTTCGATCTCAGGCTGATGCGAACTTCTCCCGGCTCGAGCGCCTTGAAGAAGACGACCGCCTGAATCTCGCGCGCGGTCAGCGGCAGGTTGATCAGGCCCTCGGTATCGTTGAGGGTGCTCTCGGCGCTCTCGAGCATTCCGGGATCGAGCCGCAGGATCGCCAGCCGTCCGCTGTCGGCGAGCCGCATGGAATTGAGGAGAGCGCCGATCAGCTTGAGCTTCCCGTAGCTGTTGCTGTCGAACACCCACCGCGCCATGGCGGCGGGATTGACGCCCGCCTCCGTGCAGCGCCGGCAGATGTCGAACGTTCGAGGTGTGATGTTCGAGTGGTGAAACGATCCGGTGTCCGTCAGGATGGCCAGATAGATGTGCGTCGCGATTTCTGGGGAGAGCCGAACGCCGAGCGCATCCACGAGCTCTAGGACCAGCTCGCCGCACGCCGACGCGGACTGATCGAACCAGTTCAGCGCGCCGTACATCGAGTTGCCCACGTGATGGTCGATGTTGATGGCGAAGAAGCGATCCAGCCCAGCGACGGCGGGGCGGGAGAGGTCGCCGCACTCCATCACGATCAGCGCATCGAAGGCGCCGAGCGCCGGGTCGACGGCATCGGCGATGAGGATCTCGTCGACACCGGGGAAGTCCAGGTAGTGCGCGGGCGGCTCGTCCCGGTTGATGATGACGACTTGCTTGCCGAGGTCACGGAGGGCGAACGCCATTGCGAGCTGGGAACCGATCGAATCGCCGTCGGGCCGCGCGTGCGACGTGACGAGAAAGCGGCGCCGGCTGAGGATCGCGTCGCGTATCCGATCGCGCGCGGCGGGGCCCAGGGCGGCGTGGAGATCGGGACGGTCGAGCTCCCTTGATCTGTCAGTCATCGTCTGTCCGGGTACCCCCGTCGCCCGGTTCGCTGTCGGTGTCCTCCCCGGCCGCCTTCAGGTCCTGCAGAATACGCTCGACGCGGTCCTGGTGCTCGATCGACTTGTCGTATTTGAACTCGAGCTCCGGCACCCGGCGAAGCTGCAGGCGGCCGCCGAGCTGGCGGCGCAGGAACGGCAGCGCGCGTGAAAGCGCGCGCGCCGATTCGTGTTTCGCCTTGTCGTCCCCTAGCGCAGTGTAGAACACGCGCGCGAGCTGCAGATCCGGCGTGACCTTGACCTGGGTGATGGTGACGAATCCGAGGCCGGGGTCCTTGACGCCGCGCGACAAGAGCTGGGCCAGCTCGGTTCTGACTTGATCCGCGATGCGCGCCGGGCGGGACCCCTGCATGTCAGCTGCTCAGCTCAGGTCAGGAACTCGACCTGCGTTCCGGTAATCAGACCGGGTTCGGTTCGCTCGATCTCGTCCGCCACGGTGGCCAGCGCGCGATCCACGAACTCCGTCGAATCGCCGATCGTCACGATCCCGAGGCCCGCGCGCTGCCACAGGTCCTGATGCTCGACCTCGGCGACCGCGACGTTGAACTTCTTGAGCCGATCTTTCACGCCGCGGAGCACCATGCGTTTTTCCTTCAGCGATCGCGCCCCCGGAATGTGCAGCTCCACGCTGAGGAGACCGACCACCATCTGTCAACGTCTCAGACAGCCGCCGCCACCCGTTCGACGACGAACGCTTCGATGACGTCGCCGACCTTCAGGTCGTTGTAGCGCTCGAAGGCGATGCCGCACTCGAAGCCCGCCTTGACCTCCGACACGTCGTCTTTGAAGCGGCGCAGCGAGCCGATCTTGCCTTCGTAGACGACGACATTGTCGCGCAGCAGACGCGCGTGCGCGTCGCCGGACCGTGTGATGCGGCCGTCAGTGACCATGCATCCGGCGACGGTGCCGAACTTGGGCACCTTGAAGATCTGGCGGACTTCCGCCAGCCCGAGGCGCGATTCCTTGAGCGTCGGCTCGAGGAGTCCGGCCATGGCCTTCTTGATCTCGTCGGTGACGTTGTAGATGACCGAGTGCTGACGGATGTCGACGCTCTCGCGCTCCGCCACGTCCCCCGCGTTGCGGTCGGGCCGGACGTTGAACCCGATGATGATCGCGTTCGACGCCGACGCAAGCAGCACGTCCGATTCGTTGATAGCGCCGACGCCGCTGTGGATCACGCGCACCTTCGCGCGCTCGTCACTCAGCTTGGAGAGCGTTTCCGCGAGCACCTCGGCCGAGCCCTGCACGTCGGCCTTGATGATGATCGGCAGCTCCTTGATACCTCCCACGGCCAGCTGCTGTTGCAGCGATTCGAGCGTGAGCCGGCCGCCCTTGGCCCCCAGCGCCCGCTCCTTCGCCTGCCCCTGCCGGAACATCGCGATCTGACGCGCCTTGGCGGCATCGGTCAGCGCCTGGAACGTGTCGCCCGGCTGCGGGAGACCCGAGAGGCCGAGCACCTCGACCGGCGTGGAGGGACCGCCGCTCTTCACCGGCCGGCCGCGATCGTCGATGAGCGCGCGCACACGGCCGACGATCGTGCCGGCGATGAACGTGTCGCCGACATGGAGCGTGCCGTCCTGCACGAGCACCGTCGCAACCGGTCCGCGGCCCTTGTCGAGCTTCGCCTCGAGAACCGTTCCGGTTGCGGGCCGCTTCGGATTTGCCTTGAGCTCGGAGAGCTCCGTGACGAGCAGCACCATCTCCAGCAGGAGCTCGAGGTTCTCGCGCTTCTTCGCCGATACGGCGACGGTCACCGTCTGGCCGCCCCACTCTTCCGGCACCAACCCGAGGTCCGAAAGCTCTTTCTTGACGCGGTCGGGGTTGGCCTCCGGCTTGTCGATCTTGTTGATCGCCACGAGAATCGGCACGTTCGCCGCCTTCGCGTGATCGATCGCCTCCTTCGTCTGCGGCATCACGCCATCGTCTGCGGCGACGACGAGGATGACGACGTCGGTGACGCGCGCGCCGCGGGCGCGCATCATCGTGAACGCCTCGTGGCCCGGGGTGTCGAGAAAGACGACGTTCCGTTCGCCGACCTGAACGCGGTACGCGCCGATGTGCTGCGTGATGCCGCCCGCCTCGCGCTCGGCGACGCGCGTCTCGCGAATCGCGTCGAGGAGCGTCGTCTTGCCGTGGTCGACGTGACCCATGACGGTGACGACCGGGGCTCGCGTGACGCGATCTTCCGGACGTGTGTCTTCCGTGTCCACGTCGAGAAGCTCTTGCTCGAACGTGCGCATCTGCACCTCGGCGCCGAAGTCGCGTGCGATCTCGGTCGCCATCTCGGGATCGATCGTGGAATTGATCGTCATCATCAGGCGGCGGTCGAGCAGCCTCTTGAGGACGTCCTTGGCCTTGACGTCGAGCTTCGCTGCCAGGTCGGCCACCGTCATTCCTTCGGCCAGCGTGATCGTCCGCGTGATCGGCGGCGGAGCGGCAGGTGCCGCGGAGACCGGCGAGGGCCGCGGCGGTTCACGCCTCGGCGCCACAGGACGAGGCACGGACGGCCGCGCTGGCGGCCGCATTCCCGGAACAGCCGGCCGCGCGCCTGCCGGAGCGCCCAGCCGTCCCGGCATCGACGGACGGATCGGCTGAGAGGGAAGCGGTCGCGGGCCCCCGAGCGGAGCCTGTGTCGGCGGACGCGGGCCGCCAGGGCGCGCAGCCGGGCGCGCCGCGGTCGCGGGCGCAGCCGGGCGCGGCGGTGCCGGCCGCGGCGGCGGTGTAGTCGGCGTCTTCATCACGGGCCGGATGATCGGCCGCGCGGGCGGCGCCTGACCGGTGCTCGGATCCTCGATGCGAAGTCTCAACGTCGGCGGCACGACCCGGCCCGTCGGCGCAGGCATGCCTCCGGCGGGTACGGAGGGTGCGGCCGCGGCGGGTGCCGCCTGCGGCGGCGCTTCCGGAGCCTTCAGGACTTCTTCGGCCGCGCCAGGCGGTTCCGGTGAGGCCGCCGGCGGCGCGGCGGCTGCAGCCGGCACGACCGGCTCCGGCGACGGCGGTATCTTGATGGCCGGTTCATCTGCGACCGGCTCCGGCCTCGGCGCCGGCTGTTCAGGAGCAGGCGTTTCCGCGACGGGTGCTGGCGGCGGCACGGATTCGGCAGCCGGTGCTGCCGGCTTCACCGTCTTGACGAGTCGAGGCGGCGGCAGCGCGGGAGCCGTCGGCTTCGGCGGCTCCGGCGCCTTTGTGCCAGGCTTCCGCGCTTTCAGCGGCGCTGCGGACTCGTCGAACATCTTCGACGGCGCCGGAAGCGTGACGCCGCGCTCGCGCGCGAGCCGGTCCACGAACTGCCGCGCGACGACCTCCTCGATCGTGCTCGACGCGCTCTTCACTTCGATGCCCGCGCGCTGCTTGAGCAGCGCCATGACCTCCTGGCTGGAGGTGCCGAGCAGCTCCGCGACTCTATAAATCCGGACAGTTGCCAACGGCTATTCCTTCGTTTCAGGTTCCACGGGTTGCTGAGGTTCAGCGAGGTCCGTCGTCTCCTCGACGGTCGTCTCCTCGACGGTCGTCGACTCGGCGGTCGTCGAGGCGCTCTCATCCTGCTGTACGCCGGTCACCGCCGTCAGCCGCGCCGCCGTCACGGTGCGCTCTGCCTTGTCCTGATCCATTCCAGGCAGGCCGGCGATATCGGCAGCGTCCGCTTCAGCGACCTTCGTGGCGGAGTCGTATCCCGCCTGGAGCAACGTCGCGATGATCGATGGCTCGATGCCGGGCAGGGCATAGCCGCCTGCCGCCTCGAGACCGGCAAACTGCGCTTCGACCTCGCGCCGCTTCTCCTCCTCGCTCTTGATGTCGATCTTCCACCCGGTCAGCTTGGCCGCCAAACGGACGTTCTGTCCCTTCTTGCCGATCGCCAGCGACAGCTGCTTGTCCTCGACGATGACCTCCATCACGCGCTCGGCCTCGTCGACGATCGAGACGCGCTGGACCTTCGCCGGGCTGATGGCGTTCGTCACGAACTGCACCGCATCTTCTGACCACTCCACGATGTCGATCTTCTCACCACGCAGCTCGCGAATGATCGCCTGCACGCGCGTGCCCTTCATGCCGACGCAGGCGCCGACGGGATCGACGTCGCGCTCACGGGAGTAGACCGCCACCTTCGCGCGGTCGCCCGCCTCGCGCACGGCGCCGCGAATCATGACGGTGCCGTCGTAGATCTCCGGCACTTCCTGCTCGAACAGCTTGATGAGCAGCGCCGGATCCGTCCGTGACAGGACGACCTGCGGCCCCTTGGCGCCCTTGTTGACCATCTTGATCACGGCGCGCACGCGGTCGCCGGTCGTGTAGTTCTCCGCGCGCGACTGCTCCTTGCGTGGCAGCACCGACTCGACACGCCCCATCTCGACGATGATGTCGCCGTTCTCGAAGCGCTTGACGGTTCCACCGACGACTTCGCCGATGCGCTGGCTGAACTCGGCGTGCACGTTCTCGCGCTCCGCCTCGCGCACTTTCTGAAAGATGACCTGCTTTGCCGTCTGAGCGGCGATCCGCCCGAGCACGTCGGTCGGTTTCGGGAACTCGATCTCGTCACCGACCTCTATCCCCGCCGCCGCTTCTTCGCCGTAATCCTTGTAGAGGTCTCGAGCTTCGTCGAGTGACAGCTCCGTCGCGGCGTTCTCGACGTTCTCGACGACCGTTTTGACCGCGAACAGCTCGATCTGGCCGGTATCCAGGTTGAAGCGCGTCTTCAGGTTCTCGTTCGTCTTGTAGTACTTCCGTGAGGCGGTCGCCACCGCCTCCTCGATCGCCGTGATCACGACCTGCGGATCGATGCCTTTTTCCTTGGCCAGCGCTTCGATGGTCTGTTGTAGCGGATTTGTCGTTGTCGCCATTGTCTTTTAGAACTCAACTTCAAGCCGCGCACGCCGAATGAGATCCAGCGGTATGCGATGGGTGCGGCGTCCCTGTTCGATCACGACGACCTCGCCGGCGCTGCCCTCGATTCCCTTGATTCGCCCCTCGAAGTGCATCTGCCCGTTCACGGGCTCGGCGACGACGATCTTTGCAAGACGGCCCTCGAACCGCCTGAAGTCGGCCGCGTGGCGCAGCGGCCGGTCGAGGCCCGGCGACGACACCTCGAGAACGTATCCATCGGGCAACGTCACGCCGAGCTCGTCCTCTTCGACGTCGAGGATCGCGCTCAGGTCCTGGCTGACGCGCTGGCAATCCTCGATGCCGATCGTCTCTTCAAGCGGTTCGGGACGACCGCGGTCCGGGCGGTCGAGAATGACCCGCACGACCCAGCCGTTCGATTCGCGGCGCATCTGGACGTCGAAGATCTCGAGGCCGTATCCGCGCGCGACGCGCTCGGCCAGCGCTTTGAGCCGCATGCGCTGGTCTTCGCCCGCGATTGGTGACCCCCTAAAAACAAAAAAGTGGGCCAGAGCCCACTCGGTGTTTCTACCTTAGAGGCGCACCCTAAACTATAGCACGCGCGTAGAGTTGGAACAACGGCCGTGCCGCCAGATCGTAGCCGCTCGCGCCCGTGATTTCGGCCTCGATCAGCGTGCCCGGCGGATACGCCGATGGGTCGCACTCGGTGAGGTAGACGACCGGATCGATCTCCGGCGCCTGCCCCGCGGTCCGGCCCTGGAGGACGAGCGGATGGTCGGCCGACGGTCCGTCGACGAGCACCCGCGCCCTCGTCCCGATCCGTGCCTGGTGCCGGGTTTCGACGATTGAGCGCTGCAACCTCATCAGCTCGTCGCGCCTCTGCCGTTTTACCTGCGCGGGCACGTCGTCCGGCACCGAGTACGCCCGTGTGCCTTCTTCGTGCGAGTACGTGAACACGCCGAGGTGATCGAACCCGGTCTCCTTGACGAAGCCCCACAACTCGTCGAAGTCCTGCCTCGTTTCGCCGGGGAACCCGACGATGAACGTCGTCCTCAGCGTGACGTCAGGCATGCGGTCGCGAATCCGCTCGAGAAGCCGGCTGTACACCGCGCGGTCCCCTGGACGGCGCATCCGCCGCAAGACTGACGTCGAGGCGTGCTGCAGGGGCAGATCCACGTAGCGGCAGACTTTCTCGCAGTCGGCCATCGCCTCCACGGTCTCGGGCGTAATCGTCGTCGGATAGAGGTAAAGCAGCCGGATCCACTCGACACCGTCCAGGGCGTTGAGCTCCCGAAGCAGCGCCGCGAGCGCCCCTCGCTCCTTACGGTCGACGCCGTAGAACGTAGTGTCTTGCGAGATCAGGATGAGCTCCTTCACGCCGCGCTCGACCAGCGCGCGCGCCTCGCGGACGATCGATTCGGCCGGCCGGCTTCGGTACGATCCCCGAAGCGTCGGGATGATGCAGAAAGAACAGGTGTAGTCGCAGCCCTCTGCGACCTTTACGTACGCGAAGTGGCGCGGTGTCGTCAGTCGGCGCGGCGTCTCTGCATCGTAGATATATGACAGTGCCGAGTGCGTGGCACGAGCCTTCAGGCTCGTTCCAAAGAACGTGAGAGGCTGCGCCTCCTGGCCGTTGATGGCCGCGACGATCCGAGGCACCTCGCCCGTGCCAAGCACCGCATCGATTTCGGGGATCTCCTGCCGCAGCTCGTCGCGATAGCGCTCGGCCAGACACCCGGTGACGACGAGGCGAGTGCAGCGGCCGTCGCGCTTGTGCCGCGCCATGTCGAGAATCGCATCGACCGATTCCTGTTTGGCGCGATCGATGAAGGCGCACGTGTTGACCACGAGTACGTCGGCCGACGCGGCGTCGGGTGTGATCTCGTGTCCCGCGTCTTCCGCGAGGCCCAGCATGACCTCGCCGTCGACGAGGTTCTTCGGACAGCCGAGCGAAACGAATCCAATCTTCATCGATTCACATCTTCACTGATTCAAGGATAGACGCGATAGATCGTCCGCGGATACGGGATCGCCTCGCGAAGGTGCTCCAGCCCGCAGATCCAGGACACGACGCGCTCGATGCCCATGCCAAAACCGCCGTGAGGCACGCTGCCGTATCGCCGCAGGTCGAGATACCACTCGAAGGCCTCCTGCGGGAGTTTGTGCTCGTGGATCCGCTGCAGCAGCAGCTCGTAGTCGTCCAGGCGCTGGCCACCGCCGATGATTTCCCCGTAGCCTTCCGGCGCGAGGAAGTCGACGCACAGCGCGACCTCCGGCCGTTCGGGATCGGGCTTCATATAGAACGCTTTCACCGCGCTCGGATAGCGGTGAATCGCTATTGGCCGATCGTACTGCTCCGAGAGAATTGTTTCGTCGGTCCCGCCGAGATCGCCGCCCCACTCGAACGGCTGGCCTTTCTCCTCGAGAATCTTCACGGCGTCGTCATAGGACAACCGCGGAAACGGCGGCCTGACGTTTTCGAGCCGGGTGATGTCGCGCTCGAGCGCCTTCAGCTCGGTCTTCCGGCGATCGAGCACGCGCGCGACGACGTCGCTGACCAGTGCCTCGCCCAGCTCGATGACGTCGTCCAGCGTCGCATACGCGACCTCCGGTTCGACCATCCAGAACTCGGTGAGGTGCCGTCGCGTCTTCGACTTCTCGGCGCGGAACGTCGGCCCGAAGCAGTACACGCGGCCGAGCGCCATCGCGTTCGCTTCGTTATAGAGCTGTCCGCTCTGCGTCAGATACGCCGTCGTGTCCTCGAAGTACTGGACGGGAAACAGGGTCGTCGTGCCTTCGCAGGCCGCGGGCGTGAAGATCGGCGTGTCGGCGAGCACGAAGCCACGGCCGTTGAAGAAGTCCCGCACGGCGTCGATCACTTCGTGACGGACGCGGAGAATGGCCTGCTGACGCGGCGCTCGGATCCACAGGTGACGCCGGTCGAGCAGATAGTCCACGCCGTGCTCTTTCGGAGTAATCGGAAACTCCTGCGACGGACCGACGACTTCGAGACCGGTGACGTCGATCTCGTAGCCGCCTGGCGCCCGCGCGTCCGCCCGGACCGTGCCCTCCACCACGACGGCGGTCTCCTGAGAGAGATGATCCGCACGCGTAAATACTTCTTCAGGGACGGCCTTCTTCGACATGACGGCCTGGATGAAGCCGCTGCCGTCTCGCACCGTCAGAAAGTGAATCTTGCCGCTCGAGCGGCGGTTGTGGAGCCATCCACGGATGCTGACCGGCGCACCCTCGTGTCGCGCGATGTCTTCGATGTAGACAGTCATTGTTCGGTTGTCGGCGGCCAGCCGGTCACGATCTGTTCGAACCGGTCGCGGGCCGCGCGTACTTTCCCGAGAACCTCGCGAGTAGTCGACGTGTTGGCCACTTCGAAGACCAGCGTGCCTTCGTAGCCCACTTTCTGCACCGCCATCATCGCGGCGGGCCATTCGATGGCGCCGTCGAACGGCGCCAGGTGATCGTCAGTGCGGCGTTGATTGTCGTGCACGTGCGTCGTCACGATGTGGCCGGCCACCTGCTCGACGGCGTCGACGACATCACCCATCAGGAACGCGTGGCCGAAGTCGAGGCAGATGCCGAGGCGGTTCTCCGCGAAATCCTCCTCGAGCAGGCGGACCAGCGCTTCCGGCGTCGAGAGTGCGTTCGGGATCACCTCCAGCGCGAGCCGGACGCCCGCGATCGCCGTCAACTCGCCGATCTCCGCGACGCTCCTGCGCATGGCTTCACGGCTGTTGTCGCCCGCGCCCGGGTTCTGTGCGTCCGGGACACCGAGATGCAGCACGACGACGTCCGAGCGGATGCGCCGAACGAGGTCGAGCGCGATGTTGACCTCGCGGACCGCTTCGTCGCGGAGCGCCGCGTCAGCGGCTGCGATCGAGTACTTGCGGCCCCAGGCATCGCCCTTCCCGAGGCGGTCGGTAATGGGCGCGTGGATGCCGTGCAGACGCAGCCCTGTCGCGTCGAGCCATGACGCCAGCGATTCGATGGCGGCGAAGTCGCCGTAGTCGATATGCGACCGGGTGGCGAAGACTTCGACTGCGTCGAAGCCGTACGACGCGATTTCCTCGAGGTGCCGGCGCTCGAGCCGCTGGTCGTGGTAGAGATGCGTCGAGACGGCGAACTTCATAGCGAGAGCGGTAACTCACGATTCTAGCAGGGTTTTCTACCGGAGCTCGTCGACGTGCGCGGCGAGGATCTCGTGAAGGCGGCCGAAGCGCGGATGACGCTTCAGGTTGTCCCGGACGTGACGGAGCGTGCGCGGAATGTACTGGATGTAGACGGGGTTCCGCCGGGCCGTTGTCTGGTAACCGAACGTGCCAAGAGCCTTGAGATTGCGCTGAAGCGCCATGACGTCGAAGCGGGTACGGAACGCAGCTTCGTCGCCGGTCCGGTCGCGCAGGGCGAGGTAGTACGCAATCAGGTCGTCGACATTCGGCTCCGGCAGATCGACGTACGAGTCACGCAGGAGAGAGACCAGGTCGTACGTTTCGGGTCCCATCCGCGCGTCCTGGAAGTCGATTACGCACAGCCGTCCCTGATGCAGCATCAGGTTCCGGCTGTGATAGTCGCGATGGCAGAGCACGCGGGGCTCGGCGGCGAGCTCTTCGACGGCCGCCCGGAATTCCTGTGCAAGCGCCTCGCGCTCGCGCGCGTCCAGCTCCACGCCACGATACGCCTGCAGGAAATGCGTAGCGAAGAAGTCCAGTTCCCACGTGAGTTTCTCGACATCGAACGCCATGCCGTAGGGCGGAAATGTCGACGACCGCAGCTCCTCGCCGCGCGTCTGGAGAATGTCGATGATCGCAACCGCCTGACGATAGAGCGCGACATGTTCGGTGGCCGGCGCCGCGCCGAGGTGCGCCTGCAGCGTCACGTCTCCCAGGTCTTCGAGAAGAAGCAGGCCGAGATCGTCCGCGTGATCGAGGATGGCTGGGATCGGCAGCGGCATCCGTCCGAGCAGCTCCGCCACGTTCACGAACGGCAGCCTGGCGAAGTCGATCGGTCCCGCATGCAGCGCGACTACCGTCGAGGGGCCGTCCGGCACGAGAACGCGAAAGTACCGCCGATCCGACGCATCACCGGTCAGCGGAACGACGCGCGCGCCGCGCGCCGACAGGCCGCTGCGGTCGAGGTACGTCTGAACACGCGTCTGCGCCGCTTCGGTGTCGGCAGCCCTGGTGATCATCAGTGTCTCCCGCTCGCCTCAGTCGTGCGCCATGTTGCCGTCACAGGTCCACCACAATCAACCCGTCATCGCCGCGGATGACTGCCTTTCGCGTGAAGTGAGCGTCCGGTGCGATGACGACGTCGTCGGCGATCACGCATTCGCTGAGGCGCGCGCCGGCGCTCACGGTCACCCGATCCCAGAGCACGGACCGGGTGACCGTAGCGTCCCCGTCAACGATGCAGTCCGGACCGTACAATGGTCCTTCGCCGTTCGCCGCCGCTACCCGCAGGCAGGTACGAAGATAGTCGCTCGGCGTTCCCACGTCGTCGAAGGCGGCATCGCAAACGAACGCGGCGACGGCATTCGGCCGTTCATTCATCAGCGTCGGATAGAGCGACAACACCGATTCGGACGGCCGGTCGTCCGGCACACCGGCGAAGACCTCCGCTTGAGTGAGCTGGACGCCGATGAAGTGAAAGCTCGGCTCAGCAGATCCGGGTCGTGTAAAGCCCCGAACGAAGCCGTCACGGACGATGACGCCGCCGTACTGCTGCGGCCTGGGATTCGGGATGAGCGCCATGGTCACGAGCGCACCAGCCGCCTCGTGGGCGTCCCGAACAGCGTCGAGAGAAACATCGGTCAACGTATCGCCATTGATGATGAAGAAGCGATCCGCCTCGAGGAGCGTCAGCGCCTTTCGCGGGCCGCCGGCCGATCCCAGTAGCGGCTGCTCCCACGAGTACCGGACGCGGACGCCCGTTCCCGCGCCATCCCCGACCGCGCCCGCGATGGACGCGGGCCGGTGGTGCAGGTTCAGCACGGCGTCACGGATGCCGGAGCGCCCGAGCCACTGAATGATTCGGAGCGCGAGTGGTACACCGGCTACTGGAACCGCCGCCTTCGCGCGGACGAGACTCAGAGGCCACAACCGCTTCGCAATTCCGGCTGTGAGAACCAGGGCCCGATCGACCTGGCTCAAACGTCCTCGAAGAGCATGTCGCGTCCGGTCAGGCCAAACTGCACCCGATGCTGAAGGAAGAGGCCGCGATAGGAATCCACGAGGTAGTCGGACGGCCCACGCCCGAGCGCCTGCGCCATCGCCGCGATGCCGCGCTCGCTTCCCTCGATCTCGACGTAGGTTCCAACGGGCGTTTCGTCAATGGCGACGATCACATCCTCGTGTGAGTACTCCTCACGGTATTTCTGATACCGGAACCAGACGTGGAATCCTGCCTCCTCCAGCACGCGGAGCAACACTTCGCCGTCGCCGACGAACGTTTCCAGCTCTTCGCGCACCTTCATCGTCGACGTTTCAGGCGGCCCCTTGAAGGTCAGGCGACTCTTGCCGTTCTCGAGCCGCACGCGGAGCACGCATCGCCGCCGCCGCAGCGCCTCGTCCTCGGTGTCGAGGAGGTGGTCGTCCTGCAGGCGCCGGCCGCGGAGAGGTGTGCTGCCGGCGGCCTCGATCGCCGCGCGCGCCTCGCCGGGAGAGCCGAAGCGGAGCTTGATCTCGCGCTCGATGCCCGTCATCGTTCCGGGAGCAGCAATGCCCCGGTTGCCCGTCAGCATGGGAGCCTCCGTGGCGAGCGAAGCGCGCATTATACGGCAGGCCCGACCGGGCGCCTTCAAAAGATCGACATCACGTGACGCGGACCCGATAGCAGAGTCCCTTGAGGCTGGGGCGTCCGATCGCCTTGCCGAAGATCATGACCTTGTGGGTGCTGCCGAGTCCGCCCGGAAGCAACAGTGTCTTCGCCTGACCGGTCCGACTGAACTGCTGGTCGAGCCGATCGGCGATGCCGAGGCCCAGAAGAAAATAGGTCTGGTCCGTGATCCCCAGGGTGGTCAAGCCGGCGCGCTCGGCGGCCAGGCGTACGGATGTCAGGTCGACGTGCGACGTGATGTCGCGTTCGCCGGGGTCCAGCAGCCAGGCGCCCGCGCGATCTTCGGCGCGGTGCGCAGCGAAGGTTGTCAGGGTGCCGGTCGCGTGACTTCCCGAATACAGCGCATCCGCTTCGTGGCCGTAGTCGATCAGGATCAGGAACCCCCTCTGGAAGGCCCGCGAGGCGGTGGCGATCCATCGATCCGCGGCCAGGTTGATCTCCGCCCGGCCGCCCGGGTGCAGCTGCACTCCCACACGATCGAGATACGCATGCAGCTCGGGCGTGGAGGGCGGATGCTCGGTCTCGGTGAGAACGCCATCCTTCTCGGCCACGAAGATTTCGCGCAGCCCGTCACGCCGCATGACGACGACGTGGACGGGAAGGGCATCGAAGAGCTCGTTCGCATAGATGATGCCCGTGATGCCTCGCGGCAGGTCGTCATCGCTCGCGGTCAGCCTCGCGGCGTGAGGCCCAAGTACGTCGCGTTGCTCCGCGCGGGCGCAACCGCTTCGCTCGGACAAGTGCAGCTGCGTCCGTGAATAGAGGTCCGGACGTTCCCGCGACAGCGCATCGAGGACGTCACGCGCGAGCCTCGCGTTGCCGGCGCCAGCCTCGACGAGCGTGGAAGGGACTTCGAGCAGATCGAGACACTCGGCGATCTGGACGGCGAGGATCTCGCCGAACAGAGGACCGACGTCTACGCTGGTGAAGAAGTCTCCACCGCGGCCGGACCTGCGGCCGGCGCGCGCGTAGTAGCCGAGTTCGGGATGATAAAGGGCGAGCTCGATGAAACGGGCGGCCGTGATCGGGCCGCCCGCCTGAATCTCAGTGCGTACGACGTCGAGCAGAGACACTGTGCATTTGGTGATCTTGTGGTTTGGTGATCTGGTGATTTAGATCCAAATCGCCAAATCACCAGACCACGAAATCACCAGATCTCGTCAAGGCTTCGTCAACGTCAGGAAGATCTCCTGATCCGTCCCGGTCCCTCGCCCGCGGCGCCAGACCAGCAGGAACGCGGTTTCGCCGGAGCGAACGGCCTGCAGCTCCCGGCGCACGTCGGCGGCGTTCGCCACCGGCTTGTTGTTGACCTGCGTGATGACGTCGCCCGGCAGTACGCCGCCCGCCTCCGCGCCGCTCCCGCGCTCGACCGTCGTCACGATCGCGCCGGAGATGCCGGCTGGCAGCTGCAGTCTGCGCGAAGCTTCGGCGCTGATCGGCGCGAGCTCCATGCCGAAGCCGGTCTCGATGCTTTCTTCGGCTTCCGGCTCCTCGCCGGCCTGCAGGCCCTGCTCTTCGACCAGATCGAGCTCTTCGACGGTCACGTTGAGCGACAGGGGCTTGCCCTGGCGATACACCTTCAACGGCACCGTCGTGCCCGGCTTGGTGCGCACCACCATGTTGACGAGGTCGTCGCTGTCCTTCACCGCCTTGCCGTTGTATTCGCCGACGACGTCGCCAGGCTTCAGGCCGCCGCGATCGGCGGCGGCGCCCTTCGTGACGCTGGTGATGACGGCGCCCGCACGGTTCGGCAGCGCGAAGGCCTTCGCTTCGCTTTCCGTGAGCGGGCGGCGGCTGACCTGCACGCCGATGCGGCCGCGCGTGATCTTGCCGGTACGCAGTTGCGGCAGCAGCTCGCGGACGAGATTGATCGGCGTCGCGAAGCCGATCCCGATGTTCGCCGATCGCTGGTCGGTGAAGATCGCCGTGTTGATCCCGACGACCTCGCCGCGCACGTTGAGCATCGGACCGCCGGAGTTGCCCGGGTTGATGGCGGCATCGGTCTGAATCATCGGCTGCTCGCGGCCGCCCACGCCGCTGCCAATCAGCTGACGTCCGAGCGCGCTGACGACGCCGACAGTGACCGTATGCGACAGGCCGAACGGGTTTCCGATCGCCATGACCCAGTCGCCCGGCTGGAGCTGATCCGAATCGCCGAACTTCGCGACCTCCTTCAGCCCCTCTTTCGGCATCTCGGTCAGTTGTATGAGCGCGCTGTCCGTGATCGGATCGCGGCCCACGACCTTTGCCGGGTAGCTGTCGACCCTGGAGCCGTACAGCGCGACGCGGATCGTGTCCGCCCCTTCGACGACGTGGTTGTTCGTCAGGATGTAGCCATCCTTGTCGACGATGAAGCCCGTGCCGGCGCCCTGCGTGTACTGCTCCGGCTGGCGCCGCCGGCTGTTCGGAGGCTGCTGGCCTCCGAAGAAGCGCTCGATGAAGTCGTCACCGCCGAAGAACTCCGTCAGCTCGCGGGTCCGGCGGCGCGCCTCGGTCTGGATGTTCACGACGACCGGGCTCTGCGACTTCGCGATGTTGCGGAACGTCGCCGCATCGATCGGCCCACCGAGCGGGGCGCTGTTGGCCGGCGGGAGCGTGACGGTCTGCGCGGACGACGAGGGCGACAGATCGAGTCGCGAGGCGATGACCATCCCCACGGCAATCGACGCGATCACGATCAGTACTGTGTAGAAAAGTGTGGTTTTCTTCGTTGACATGGCCGTTTCTGTCCTTCGCAATCCCTGTTCGCTGATGGTCGATCCTCTATAAGACGACGATCTCCGACTGCGCCGGTCCGGTGACCGCCGCCTCGCCGTCGCCAAAGTACATGTTGACTTCCGTTCGAACGCCGAATCGATCGAAGTACACGCCGGGCTCGATCGTGAAGCCCGTGCCGGGCAGCAACCGGCGGTCGTCGTGCGTTTCGTAGTCGTCCATGTGGACGCCGTTGCCATGCACGGTTTCGCCGAGGCTGTGTCCCGTTCGATGGATGAACGCGGCGCCGTATCCGGCGCGTTCGATCACGTCGCGCGCCGCGCGATCGACTTCCCAGCCGCGGAGATCGCGCCGCTCGCGCGCGGCGCCCTGGATGAGCCGGATGGCCGCGTCGCGCCCGTCGCGAACCGCCGCGAACGCGGCACTGAACTCCTCAGGGACGGCGGCGCCGGTGAATCCCATCCAGGTGATGTCCGCAAAGACTGCGCCAGCATCCGGCAGCTTGCCCCAGAGGTCAAGCAAGACCAGCTCGTTCGCCCGGATGGGCCGGTGCTCCTGAGCCGTTGGAAGATAGTGCGGATTGCCGGCGTTCTCCATGGCCGCCACGACGGGCGGATGGTCGGTCACCAGCCCCTCTTCGTCGAACCAGCGCATCATTCTCTGCTGGACGTCATACTCATCCGTCCCGCCACCGTTGCCGACCGCCGAACGAATCGCCTCGAACGCCCGATCCTTGATGCGGTAGAGCCGCTCGGAGGCCGCGCGATGCGACGCCAACGCGCCTGACGACCACGCGGCCTCGAAACGCTGCACGAGGTCCCCGGATGACACGACTTCGATTCCCAGAGACGTGACGGCTTCGAAGGTGCCCGCGTCCACGCGCGATACGTAAGGGATCGCGCAGTCCGGCGAGTACTCCATGGCGATACGACGGCAGCCGTCGAGCAGTTTCCGCAGGCCCGCCGACAATTCCCGGCGGCCCGCGTACGACTCCTTTGCGCCCGGAAGCCCGTCGAGATTATGACGCTCGATCGCGTGGACAAGTCCGCGCGGCGCGCCAATGGCGGGAATCAGGTAGTACCAGCGGCGGGTCGTCATCTTCCCGGACGCCCCGGCAAGCCCCGCCAGCGCAGCCGCGATCGGATTGGAACCGTGAAAGTCGTACAGCAGCCAGCCGTCGAGCCGATCAGCGGCGAGCGCCTGTTGAACGGCGCCCACCATGGAATCGTCGAACGACATCCTACGAGTATAGTTTGGACGCGGTTGAGGCGAGGAAAGTTTGGCGGCGCAAGGGTTTACGTTCGGGTTATAAAGAAGGAGCCAGGTCTGCCAGTTGAACGAACCGGCTTGAATCGATCTATGCGTATGCGCCCCGTCGTTTTGCTTCTCCTCCTCACGAGCGTTGGAGTCGCCGGCCAGACGGCGCCGCCGGCGCCACAGACGCCACCGCCGTCACAGACGCCGCCGGCAGCACCGCAGCCGCCGGTCACTTTCAAGGTCGAGATCAATTACGTCGAGATCGATGCCCTGGTGACCGACGCGCAGGGCAACATGGTCCGCGACCTGCGGAAGGAAGACTTCCAGGTCCTCGAAGATGGCAAGCCGCAGAACCTCACGGTGTTCGCGCTGGTCGACCTTCCGGTCGAGCGCGCGGAGGCGCCGCTCTACAGCGGGACGCCGATCGAGCCCGACGTGCAATCGAACGAGCGCGAGTTCAACGGACGCGTCTACATGATCGTGCTCGACGACATGCACACGGCGGCGTTGAGGAGCAATCTGGTCAAGCGCGCCGCCAGGCAGTTCATCGATCGTTATCTCGGCGCCAACGACCTGGCGGCCATCATCCACACGAGCGGCCGCGGTAACGCTTCGCAGGACTTCACGAACAGCCGCCGGCTCCTCCAGGCCTCGATCGACAAGTTCATGGGCCGGAAGCTGCGGTCCGCGACGTTCGATAAGCTCGACGAGTACAACCGCCGCCGCGGAACGCCGATGGCGGGTGATCGCCTGGACGATCCGGCGGACGCCGAGCGCGGCTACCAGGCGCGCGCGATGCTCGACACGCTGCAGTCCGCCTCGGAATTCCTGGCGGGGATCCGCGGGCGGCGCAAGGCGATGCTCTTCATCAGCGAAGGTGTCGACTACAACATTTACGACGTGTTCAACAATCAGTCTGCGTCGACCATCCTCGACGAGACGCGCGACGCGATCGGGGCGGCGACGCGCGCGAACGTATCGATTTATTCAATCGACCCGCGCGGCCTGGCGACGATCGGCGACGAGGCCATCGAGTTGACGGCACCCCCCGAGGATCCGTCGCTCCGGCTCGACACGCAGGGCCTTCAGGACGAACTCCGCTTGTCGCAGGACAGCCTGCGAGTGCTTGCCGACGAGACGGGTGGGTTCGCCGCCGTGAACTCGAACGACTTCGCGAAGGCGTTCGATCGCGTGGTCAGGGAAAACAGCACGTACTACGTTCTGGGTTATTACCCGACGAACGACAGGCGCGACGGCAGGTTCCGCAAGATCAGCGTTCGCGTGAACCGGCCCGGTCTCGAAGTACGCGCGCGCCGCGGATACGCGGCACCCAAGGGCCGACCAGCCGCGACGCCGCCGCCGAAGGAGGGGTCGGCAGAGCTCCGCGATGCGTTGAACAGCCCGATTCCCTTCTCAGATCTCTCGCTTCGCGCGTTCGCCGCGGCCTTCAAGGGAACCGCGCCCAACGCGTCCGTCCTTCTGACCGTCGAGCTCGATGGTCGCGAACTGAAGTTCGTCGAGGGCGAAGGCTTGTTCCGCGACTCGCTGGAGCTGACAGCGACGGCGATCGATCAGAGCGGCAAGGTCCGCGACGCCAAGCCGCACACGCTCAAGCTCGATCTGCGGCCGCAGACCCACGCGGCGGTCGTGCAGAACGGGTTCCGTGTCTCGACCCGGCTGCAGGTGCCGCCGGGCCGCTACCAGATTCGCATCGGCGGCCGCGAGGCGAACGGTGGCCGCGTCGGCACCGTTCTCTACAACCTCGAGGTGCCCGACTACTGGAAAGCGCCGTTCGCGATGAGCGGCCTCGTCGTGACCGCCGCGTCCGCTGCGCGGACGCCCACGGCGAACCCGGATCCGGAGCTCAAGGATGTCCTGCCGGGTCCGCCTGTTGCGATCCGCGAGTTTCCGACCGGCGATCGCCTGGTCCTCTACACCGAGGTCTACGACGGCGAGACGGCGAAGCCCCACGGCGTGGACATCACGACGACGCTCACGTCCAACGAAGGGCGGGTCGTGTTCACGACGAGCGAGGAGCGCAAGTCGAGCGAGCTCAGCGGTGCGCGCGGCGGATATGGCTACAAGACGGAAGTGCCGCTCACCAGCGTGCCGCCTGGACTCTACGTGCTCGAGGTCTCGGCGCGTTCCCGGCTGGGGCCCGTTGCCGCGCGCCAGGTCATGCTCCAGGTGCGGTAATGAGCGATCAGGGCCACCCCGGGCCGAGTCGAGGGGCGAGCGGCCTCTCCCCGCGAACGCTCGCGGCGCTCGCCTACGCGGCATGGTGGGTGACGGGGCTCGCCGTCCTCCGCGTGGAACGGGCCGACCCGTTCGTCCGCTTCCACGCCTGGCAATCCGTGATCGGATTAGGCGCAATCTGGGCGCTCGGCGTCGCGTGTTATTTCGCGGCCTTCCTGGTCCTCTCGATCTCTGCGGCAGGCTTTACGGCGATGCTCTGGACGGCGATGGCGGCCTGGACCGTCGGACTCGTCGCCTGGGGCGTCTGCTTGTACAAAGCCTGGATCGGCGAGAGGTGGAAACTGCCGGTGGCAGGGGATATCGCGGAACGCAGGGCCTGAGGCTCTGGGGCCCGGGGCCTAGGGTTCTGAGCCCCCAGGCCCCAAGCCCCAAGCCCTAAGCCCTAGAACTTCGTCATCGTCTTCGTCTTGCACTGACCGTTCGCGTGCGTGAACTTGTAGGTGTTCTGGTAGAACTTCGGGTCCCGCGGTACGCGGAGCTCCAGCTCGATCACGTCGCCCGGGTTGAACGGCTTCTTCCAGCGCTGGGTGTCGCCCGGCAGCATGTTACCCGCCTTGTCGTACCAGTACTCGTCGACGCGGAGAAGCGCGATCGATCCGCTCGACAGGTTCTTGACCTTGATCTTGGTCACGACGTCTTTGCCGACGACCTTGGTATCTGGCTTGAGGATGCCGATCTCGGCGACGCCTTTCACGGGTGGGATCCATTTGGTTTTCGCGGGCGGTGAGGCCGCGGCCGGCGCCGGTGTTCCTTGCGCGATGGCCATTGCCGGAAGTACAAGAGCGAGCCCGCCGAGTACGAGAGCACGACGGAAATGGATACGGGCCATTAGCGTCTTCTCCTGCCTGCCGCGCGCGGGAGTCGGACGACTCCGTGCAGGCGCGCGGATTATAGATCCGTCACATCTCGCCGTTCCACTCCTCGGCTTCCGGGTTCGCGGAACGGAAGACTTCCAGGTGCCACTTCCCGCCGCCCCACGGTTCGATGACCTCAGCCGCGACGACGTCGACGAGGATCTCGGCAAACGTCCGCCCCTCAGGGTCGCCCTCGAGGTGATATGCGGGGTCGTCCCACGCAAACGACGGATAGAGAACCATCGTCAGGAACAGGTCGTACCCGTCGTCGACGACCAGGAGCTGGCCGCAGGGTCGCTTGATGGTCGAGTGGTAGATCAGATACTTCTCGGCGCTGTGCGCGCGGATGTAGCGCTTGAGCGCGAACTCACGCGCGACGATCTCCTCGACCGCGATTTTCTTGTCCCAGCAGTCGCGACAGTACTTCTCCTCCCCGCGCGGCTCTGAGACTTCCTTCGCGCCGCAGAGGGCGCAGCGGGTCTGAGCGACCGTTTTTCGGGGCATTACTTTGATTGTACCTCTTGCGCCGCGGGAACGTATAGCCGCTCCGCGTACTCCTTCAGCATCCGCCGCGCGCTGAACTGCGGACCCACGCTGCGGATAGCTTCTTTCACGATCGCGACCCAGCGCCGAGGTATGCCGGACCGGTCTCGATCGTAGAAGGTGGGGACGATCTGCTCCTCCAGCAGGCGGTACAGCGCATGCGCGTCGGCGGCGTCGACGTCCCCCTCGGTCGTCGCGGAGTCGATCAGCCATCCGTTGGTGCCGTTGAAGCCTTCGGCCCACCAGCCGTCGCCGATGCTGAGATGTGGAATGCCGTTCATCGAGGCCTTCATGCCGCTCGTGCCGCTGGCTTCGAGCGGCTTGCGCGGGTTGTTCAGCCAGACGTCGCAGCCCTGCACGAGGAAGTGCGCGACGTGCAGGTCGTAGTCCTCGACGAAGGCGATGCGGCCGCCGAACGCCGGATCGATCGCGCGGCGGAACACACGCTGCAGATGATGCTTCCCGACATCGTCCGCCGGGTGTGCTTTGCCGGCAAAGATGAACTGCACGGGCCGGCGCGACTGGTTGAGGATGCGCGCGAGGCGATCGGGGTCGAGGAAGATCAGCTCGGGACGCTTGTAGGCGGTGAAGCGGCGCGCGAAGCCGATCGTCAGCGCGTTTGGATCGAGGAGCGTGCCGGCCGCGACCACGCGCGCGGTCTCGACCTGCTCGCGCGACCATCGCTCGCGGGCGCGCTCGCGTATGAACCCGAACAGGAAGGCCCGCAGCGACTGTCGCACGGCCCAGAGCTCTTCATCCGGGATCGTGAGGACGGCATCCCAGAGCGCCGGATCGTCATGGCGGTCGCGCCACTCAGGTCCGAGAAAGCGCTCGAAGAGCTTCGACATCTCGGCCGCGATCCAGGTCGGCAGGTGGACGCCATTCGTGATGGCCCGGACCGGCCGCTCATCCGGCGCGGTCTGGGGCCAGAGCGGTGCCCACATCTCGGCGGTAACGTCGCGATGGACGCGGCTGACGGCGTTCGTGGAGCCGGACGCCCGGATGGCGAGCGCGGTCATGTTGAACATCGGGCCGCCGCCGTTGTCGTAGTGGCCGAGCGCCAGAAACCTGTCGCGGTGGGCGCCGAGCGTTCCCCATGCGCCCGCAAGATGTTTCTCGACGAGGTGGAACGGAAACGCGTCGTGACCGGCCGGCACGGGCGTGTGCGTCGTGAACACCGTCGTGCGCCGCACTTCTTCCAGCGCGCGCTCGAACGTGTCGCCCGCTTCCAGGCGCTCACGGATCCGCTGAAGGACGACGAAGGCGGCGTGCCCTTCGTTGAGATGCCAGACCATCGGATCGATGCCGAGCGCGCGAAGCGCACGCACGCCGCCGATGCCGAGAACGATCTCCTGCTGGATTCGCGTCTCGCGGTCACCGCCGTACAGCCGCGCGGACAGCTCGCGATCCCACGGCGCGTTCTCTTCGAGGTCGGTGTCGAGCAAATGCAGCTTCACACGTCCGAGCTGCACGCGCCAGACCGACGCCAGCACGCTGCGATCGCCGAGCGGCACGGCCACGACGCAGGGCTGGCCGTCCGCTGACGTCGCGGGCTCGATCGGAGCGTCGGCCCAGTTCAGACGCTCGTAGACTTCCTGCTGCCAGCCTTCCGCCGATACCTTCTGGTGGAAGTAGCCCTGCGGATACATGAAGCCGACGCCGACGAGCGGGAGGCCGAGATCGCTCGCTTCCTTGCAGTGGTCTCCGGCGAGGACGCCAAGGCCGCCGGCATAGATCGGCAGCGACTGGTGGATGGCGAACTCAGCGGAGAAGTACGCGATCGGCCGCGCGGGCCGATCCTGGAAACGCTGCTGCCACCACGTGTCGCGCGCCGCCCGCGCCGCATCGAGCGCGCGCACGGCAGAGTCGTACAGCGCGAGAAAGGACTCGTCTCGCGCCGCCTGTTCGATCATGTCCGGCGCAACTTGACGGAGCAGCAGCACCGGGTTGTGGGCAGTCTGCCTCCAGAGCGGGTAGTCGAGGCGGCGGAATACCTCGCGCGCCTGGTAGTTCCAGCTCCACCAGAGATCGTAGGCGAGCTCGACGAGGCGCGTGACACGGTCGGGAAGAGGCCGGAAGCCAGGGGGCGGCGCGTGTGGGTTCACGCGCACGCTCCGACGATCTGCGCGAACCGCGACAGGTCGATGTTCCCGCCTGACACGACGGCGACGATGCGGCCTGCGCCGACCTCGGGCTTGAGCGCCGCCGCGATCGCGCATGCCGCCGCGCCCTCCGCGATCACACGCGCCCGTTCCGCGGCGAGCCGCATCGCGCGTCCGGCTTCGTCGAGCGATACGACGATCGATCCATCGACCCACCCGGACAGCATCGGCCACATCGTCGGCAGGACCGAACGCCCGCCGGCGCCGTCCACGAACGATGGCTGCCATTCGGAGAAGTAACTCGCGCGCCCGGCCGCCAGCGACGCCGAGAGCGGCGCGGCCGTCTCGGGTTCCGCCGCGAAGACGCGCGTCTCGGGCTTCCTCGCGCGAATCACGCACGCGATCCCGGACAGCAGCCCACCGCCGCCGAGCGGGGCCACGACGGCGTCGACGTCGGGGAGATCTTCGAGAATCTCGAGCCCGATCGTGCCGTTGCCGCTGATGAACTGGTCGTCGTCGAACGGGTGCACGAAGGTGCCCTCCATGCGATCGGAGCCGTGGCGTTCGACGGTCCGCCAGCATTCGTCGTAGGTTGCGGGAACGATCGTGGCGCCGAGGCGCTCGATGGCGCGCAACTTGGCCTGGGGCGCCGTATCCATCACCATCACGGAGCAGGCGGCTCCGGCGGAGCGCGCCGCCAGTGCCACGCCCTGCGCGGCGTTGCCGGCGCTCACCGTCCAGACTCCACGGTCGAGCGCCGCGCGCGGAAGCTGTCGGACGGCGTTGTACGCGCCGCGAATCTTGAAAGAGCCGATTGGCTGCAGCGTTTCGAGTTTGAGGTAGAGTTCTCTCGGTCCGGCCGCGGATCCGAGGTCGATGCGGATGAGAGGCGTCCGCACCGCGACGCGGTAGATGTGCTCGGCGGCGTTGCGGACGGTGTCGAGGGTGATGTGCCGGGTCACGAGCACGAACGTAGATGCTAGCATAGCAGCCCTGAAGGGCTGCGCTACATGAACGATTGACCGAAGGAGCGGAATGATGTCGAAGCTCAATCGCCGCGAGTTCGTACGAACCGGTGCAGCAGCGGGGATCGCAGCCGCGGCGGCGCCAGACGTCCTCCTCGGTCAGTCGTCCACGCAGACGAAACCGGCCGCGCCGGCCGTGCTCACACCCCGTAGCGTCAAGCCGGTTGTCATTGCGTCGTCGAACGGTCACAAGTACAAGAACGGCGGCGACCAGACGTCGGTCGAAAAGGCGTTCGGGATGATCGTCAAAGGCAGCGATGTCCTGGACGCGCTCATCGCCGGGGTCAACATCTGCGAGCTCGACCCGAAAGATACGAGCGTGGGTTACGGCGGCCTCCCGAACGCGGAGGGCGTCGTGCAGCTCGATGCGTCCGTGATGCACGGGCCGAAGAAGAGGGCCGGTGCGGTCGGGGGCCTCGAAGGAATCAGGACCCCCTCGAACGTCGCTCGTGCCGTGATGGACCAGACCGATCACCACCTGCTCATCGGCAGCGACGCGCAGCGGTTTGCGCGCGGGTTGGGCTTTACGATCGAACCGGATCTCAACACGGAGGAATCGCGCAAGTCCTGGCTCGAATGGAAGCGCCGCACGGATCCGTCGCACTATCTCGATCCCGACAAACGCGAGGCGTTCCGGCGTCAGGTCGAGCTCGAAATGATCGCCGAAGGCTGGGTCGACGAGAACCATTTCTACGGAACGATTAATTGCGACGGCATCAGCCCGAAGGGTGAAATCTGCGGCGTCACGACGACGAGCGGGCTGGCGTGGAAGATTCCCGGACGGCTGGGCGACTCGCCGATCCTGGGTGCCGGCCTTTACGTGGACGGAGCGATTGGCGCCGCCGGGTCGACGGGGCGTGGCGAGGCGAATCTTTTCAACTGCTCATCCTTCCTCATTATCGAGAGCCTTCGGAGAGGGATGCATCCGAAGGATGCCGGCATGGAAGCGCTGAAGCGCATCAAGGACAACACGGTCGAAAAGCGCCTGCTCAACGGCAAGGGCAATCCCAAATTCAACGTGAACTTCTACATTCTTAACGCCAAGGGCGAGTACGCCGGCGTGGCGTTCTACGGCGGGGAGAAGGCGCGCTACGCAGTGTGCACCGAAAAGGGCGGCGAGCTTGCGCCGATCGAAGCGCTTCTCGACGGCACCGCCACGGACTAGCTAGCGCCGTCCGTACCGCTGAAGAATCTCCCGCACTTTCTCCACGGGGATCGCCTCGACGGTGCGTCCGTTCCCCGTAACCGTCGTTGCGCGCAGTAAGGAGTTGTAGACCGCTTCCTCCGTTGCTTCGAGCGCGGCCTGGAAGAGCGGTGAGAGATTATCGGTCGCGAGCGGCGCGCCGGTGCGGGACGTCGAGAACGCTATCGCGAAATCACCGCTGCCGTTCGAATAGGACGATCCGGTGCGGGCCAACCCGAACACCGCCCTCGCCGCGAGACGCTTGAGATCCCGCGCCGTCAGCGGTGCGTCGGTGGCGACAACGATCATGCAGGACCCGTCGGCCGCGCCGGGGTCGCGGTCTGCGAACGCGTACCGGCCGAGCTCCTTTCCGACGGGAGCGCCATCGATCGTGAGAACTCCGCCGTAGTTGGACTGAACGATGACGCCCAGCGTGTGCCCGCCGAACCGCGCGGGCAGGCGCCGCGAGGCAGTGCCAATCCCGCCCTTCCATCCAAACGCCTGCGTTCCGGTGCCGGCCCCAATCGATCCTTCCGCGACCGCACCCTCCTTGGCGCTTCGCACCGCCTCGACGACGTCCTCTCGCGTGACGTGCAGGCCGCGGATGTCGTTCAGGCCGCCGTCGTTCGTCTCCCCGACGAGCCCATTCACGCTGCGCACGTCCGCGTTGGCCTCCTGTGCGAGCGTCCAGGCCACGACGGCCTCGAGCGCCGTTCCGACGCTCAGCGTGTTGGTGAGGATGATCGGCGTCTCGATCGTGCCGAGCTCGTCAACCTGAGTCGAGCCGGCAAGCTTGCCGAACGCATTCCCGACGAACACGGCTCCCGGGACCTGGTCTCGAAAGAGATTGCCCGCATGAGGAAGGATCGCGGTCACGCCGGTCCGTACGCGATCGCCGCGGACGATGGTCGTGTGGCCCACGCGCACCCCGCCGACGTCCGTGATTGCGTTGAGAGGCCCAGGATCGAAGACCCCCGGCCGGATGCCGAGCTGACGGGCGCGCGGTCTATCGTTCGACTGGGCCGCGCCACTCGCAACGCTGGCGGCGAGGGCGAGGAAGAAAAGTCTCGTCCTGGTAGACATGGCGGGACATGATACTGGGCCTGGGGCCTGGGGTGAGGTTCAGCGCCGCGCGACGGCGGCGACGCCGGTGCCGCGCTTCACTTTGTAGAGCGCTTCATCGGCCCGCTCGAGCAATTCGTCGATCGTTCGCGGGCGCCGAAGGGGCTGGCGCGCCGCGCCGACGCTGAGCGACAGCGAGTAGGGCGTCTGTCGTCTCGCGTTGCGCGCCTCGATCTGCTTGAGCAGCCGCGTGCGCAGGATCTCGTCCAGGCTTTCGTCCGCGTCCACCACGAGCACGGCGAACTCGTCGCCGCCGAGACGCGCGATGATGTCCACGTCGCGGAACGTGGCCGTCAGGATCTCAGCCGTCGCGACGAGGGCGCGATCTCCCTCCGCATGCCCGAACCGATCGTTAATCTGCTTGAGCCCATCGAGGTCGGCGAGAATCACCACGAGTCCCTGGCCGCGCCGCCGTGACAGTTTGAGTTGACGCTCGGCCATCGTGAAGAAGCCGCGCCGATTGTGCAGCTTCGTCAGCTCGTCGGTGAGCGACAAATTTACGAGCTCCCGCTGCAGCCGGTGCCGCTCGAGCGCGTATCGAATCGACCGCGCCAGCACGCGCGAATCGAGCTCGTCTTTGATCAGATAGTCCTGCGCGCCGGACTGAAGCGAACGCGCCGCGAGCAGCTCATCCTGCGTCCCGGTGACCACGACGATGGGGACTTCGGGTGCGTCGGCACGAACAGCGAGCACCGTCGAGAGACCCTGGCTGTCAGGAAGTGAAAGATCGAGAAGGACGAGATCGATGCCGCCCTGGGTCAGCCGCGCGAGGCCCGTCGAGAGGCGGCTCGCGACGACAACTTTGTAATCAGATTGCGCTTCGCGTGCGGCTTGAGCGAGCAACGCCTCCGCCAGCCGCAAATAGGCCGCATCGTCTTCGACGAGAAGAATCGTCAGCGGAGAGGTACGAAACGTACGCAAAGTTGTAATCCAGCCGGCAGCGACCTCCGCTTCGCATGCTGCGCTACAGATCGATTATACGGATCCCTTACCACCCAGGCCATGCGGCGGCCCAACCGGCGCTGATCGCCGTGCTGCCGTCGCGAAGTCCGCGAGCGACGTTGACAGTCACTGCTCCGACGCCGCCGAGCGGGCGAAGCCTGACGCCGCCGCCGACGTCGACGTGAATGCGCTCATCGCCGCCGAGCGTTTTCCGAGCGCGAGCGGCGTCGACGAACGCCGCGGCGTCGAGCGCGAACAGCCGTCCGCTCCAGATCGTCCGCGTTGCCTCGGCGCTCGCGTCTGCAATCTGTCGTCCAAACGCCGGTCCCGCGACCACTCCATCGTCCAGCAAAGGATGCGCGCGGAGCCATGCTGCGCGTGCGTGTCCTGTACCGGCGCCTGGCCACAGATCGAGCGGCGCGCGCGCGCTTGCCGTGGCGAAACCGCCGCGGCCTTCGAGCGCAACCGTCCGGCGATCGCCGGCGCGCCAGGCCGCACGGATGCCGGCCGCGCTGAACGCGCCGCTGGCGGCCGGCCATATCGAGCCCTCCGCGCGCACGGCGGCGTGATCGTTGAACAGACGCTGCTCGATCGATGCGCCGACTGAGGCTGTCGTCGATCGTTGCGCCCATCGATCGACGCCTGCTCGCGTTTCGATGCGCGTGTCGCCTGTCAGCCAGTCCGCGAACGCGATAGAGGCACGACGCCGCTCATCGACGATGACGTCGTTTTCTGCGGCGTACGACTGGCGAGACCAGCCGCCTTCGATCGTCCACAGGCCGGACACGCCGAAGAGCGACGGCGTCTGCACCGCTACGTTCACCGCAGGCCGGTTGTCCCAGAACCGCCATGCGGCGCGAACCTGCTCGCCGCTGCGCGCCAGACTGGAAGCGGTCGCGACCACCTCACGGTCTATGGCGGCGCGAAGGGTGCCGCCGACGAGATCGACGAGCGTCGGCCGCAGGCGCCGCTCGAGTGCGGTGATCTCTACGTTGGCGGATCCGCCCGATTTCGGTCGATAGCTGACGCGTGAAGCGGCGAGCGCCGGAAGTTCCGCGACCCGGCGTTCGGCGCGCGCCAGCGCGGCCGGCGTCAGCATCGAGCCTGATGCGAGCCCTGTCAGATCTTCGACGCTGCGATGCCGGGTGCGCACGAGGCCGGACACCTGCACGAGATCGATGCGCGGTTCTCCGGCCCGATTCCATGCGACAAGCGCAGCGGCGGCATCTCCCTCGACAAAACGGCTGGACGCCAGCAGCCGCCATGCGTGCGCGTCGCGCGGATCGAGCGTGCTCGCACGAGCCGCGAGCGTGGCGGCCCCTTCCCAGCGGCCTTCGAGGAACCGAATCCCCGCGAGCTCGACGTGCGCTGACGCAGACCCCGGGCAGGCCGCCACGGCCGCCTCGAGCACACGCCCCGCATCGTTTCGTTTTCCGCTTCGCGCCAGCTCGACGCCGTGTGAAATCAGTTGGCTGCAGGGATGGTCGACCGACGGAGTGTCGTGAGGCGCGGTCGACCGGTTCGTGGTCGGTGCATCCACCGCACGTCCGCGCGTTTCTCCGATACCGACGATCGCCCAGCGGTTCGCGGCCGTCCAGCGCCGATCGAAGTCGCTTCGCTCGAGCACGCGGAACGGCGTCAGCGCCGGGTCGTGCACGATCGTGCGGCTGTCCGTCCAGCCGACGATGACGACGTAGTGGTAGGTGCCGGGACGATCCTCGATGAGCGCGATGACAGGGCGTCCGTGTGCGATCTGGTGCGCCACTGCATCGCCGCCGTTGACATTCGTAGAGAGCTTCGCTACCGCCAGGCCGTTGGCGCGAATGGCCGCGACGATCGCCGATTGGCGGATGCCGCCTGCAGATTCATCGACGAGCGCCGAGAAGTCTTCCGCGCGGACGCCATCCCGGCCCCAGTATCGCAACATCATGGCCGCGGCTGCGCCGCCGCACAGACGCTCGGTCTGCGACACGAATGGCACGTCGAGCAGCCGGGAGCCCGGCTGAGGCGAAGCGCTCAGCGCCGCGATCAGGATCGCGGCGGCAGTCGGCAGGACGCCCATGGGCGATCAGTCGGCGATCAGAACGATCAGAATCACGATCAAAAGGATGATGATGATCGTGGTAGCCGTAAGTACGATCGTCGTGGCGCCGCCCGACAGATCCTGTTCGATCTGATTTGCGTAGCCGGCCGCCTGCGTGAGCTGTTCGCCGGAGAGGAGCCCGACCGCCGCTTCGGCGCGCGTCAGATCGAGGCCGGCGCCGCGCGCAACGTCCTTGATTTCCTGGCGCTGAAGGACGCGTCTGATTGCGGCGCGGTCGGCGTCGGCGCGCGCAACCGCATCCGCCACCGCGCGCTCGAGCGCGGCGCGATCGGCAACGTGCGCCTGCTGCGCTCCGGCAGACGCCGGCGCGACCAGCCACAGCGAGAGAAACAGCGCTATCGTCTTTCGCACAACCTGCATGTCTCCTCCTCCGAGTCGCTGCTCAGCCAACACGGCTGAGCATCTTCGGCCGTGCATATTACATGCCCGGTTGAGCTATTCTCTAGCCGCCATGACCCACACTCGCCGCGCCTTCCTGGAATCGCTCGGTGTTGCAGCGGCAGCGCCATTCCTGCCGCTGCAGGCAGAGCCAGAGATCGTCCTGCACAACGCGCAGATCCTGACGATGAGCGCCGCCGCCCCACGCGCGGAGGCAGTGTCGATCCGTGAAAGCCGGATCGTCGCCGTGGGTCGATCGAGCGACCTGCTCGCCGCCGCCGGGCCGCGCACGAAACGCGTGGATGTCGGCGGCAAGACCGTCGTACCTGGCTTCATCGACGCGCATTCGCATCCGGGCAGCGCCGGCCGCCGTCACCTTCGTGAAGTCGACTGTGACCTGCGATCCATAGATGACATTCAGGCCGCCATCCGCAAGCGGGCCGCGGAGACGCCGAAGGACGGCTGGGTGCTGGGCTTCAAGTACGACGACACGAAGACGCGCGAAGGCCGTGCGCTGACCCGTGCCGACCTCGATGCCGCGGCGCCCGATCATCCGGTCAGGATCGAGCACCGGGGAGGACACACGGCATACGTCAACTCGCGCGCGTTTCAGCGCGCCGGCATCGACGAGCGAACGCCCGATCCGAAAGGCGGCCGGATCGACCGAGGCGCGGATGGCCGGCCGACCGGACGGCTGGCCGAGACGGCGACGGAGGCAGTCGAGCGCCTCATCGATGCGAAGCTCACCCGCGAGGACTACCGCGCCGGTGTGCGGCTGATCTCGGAGCGGCTGTCCCGAGCCGGCATCACGTCCGTGCACGACGCGTACGGCACCCCGGACGATCTTCGCGCCTATCGCGACGCCCGCGACGCCGGTGACCTGTCGGTCCGCGTCTATTGCCTGATCGGGCACTGGCACGTTCCAGACTTGATTGCCCAGGGTGTGCGGACGGGGCAAGGGGACGACTGGGTCCGTGTCGGCGCGATGAAGATGACGTGCGACGGGTCGATCTCGGAGCGCACCGCGCGGTTGTCCGAGCCGTACATCGGCCGACCCAAGGACTTCGGGATTCTGGTGATGGAGGAGCCGGCGCTCTACGAGCGCGCCCTCGCCGCCCACAAGGCAGGCTGGCAGCTCGGCATCCATGCCAACGGCGACGTCGCCATCGATATCGTGCTCCGCGTGTATGAACGGCTCCAGCGCGAAGCGCCCCGGCAGGATCCTCGGTTCCGCATCGAGCACTGCACCCTCATCACGCCGCCGCTGGTCGAGCGCATGCGGGCGCTGGGCGTGATCCCGAATCCGTTTTCGACGTATGTGTACTTTCACGGCGAGAAGATGAAGGAGTACGGCGCCGACCGTCTCAACCGGATGTTCGCCGTCCGGACATTTCTCGACGCCGGACTCAAAGTCACTCAGACTTCCGACTACCCGCCAGGACCCTTCGAGCCGATGATGGCGCTCCAGTCGAGCGTCACGCGCACCGATATGCGCGGAAACGTCTGGGGCCCGCCGCAGCGCATCGGCGTGGACGAAGCGCTTCGCGTGGGGACGACGCACGGCGCGTACGCGTCGTTCGAAGAAGCGCGGAAGGGATCGCTCGAGCCCGGGAAGTTCGCCGATCTCGTCGTGCTCGGCCGTGATCCGCTGACCGCCGATCCGTCTACCCTCATCGACATTGCCATCGAGCGAACGATGGCCGGGGGCCGCTGGGTCTACGAGGCCTAGGCCCGCGATCACACGACAGTGTGGCTCCAGCAGTCGAGGCGTGCGTTCCTGCGGCTCGCGGCGTCAGCGTTCCCGTTGCGGCAGCCCGCAGCGCTGGTCCGGCCGCCCAATTTCGACGGGGAACTGATCCCCGCGGGCCCGGCCATCCGTGCGGCGGCTGACGACTGGGGACACCACGTTCACCACACGCCGCGAGCCGTGTTGAGGGCGGCGTCCGTCGACGACGTCTCGCGCATCGTCAAGTACGCGAATCAGCACCGGCTCAAGGTCGCGATGCGCGGGCAGGGTCACTCGGTCTACGGTCAGGCCCAGGTCGATGGAGGCATCGTCATCGATTCCACGCGGTTGAATGCCGTCACATGGCATGGCAGCGATGGACTCCACGCTCAGGCCGGCGCCCTCTGGGGCGCCGTTGCCACCGCCAGCCTCGAGCGTCGTCTGATTCCGCCGGTCATGCCGGATGCGTTGATGCTGTCGGTCGGCGGAACACTCAGCGTGGGCGGGACCGGCGACACCAGCTGCACGTCAGGCGCGCAAGTCGATCACGTCCTCGAGCTGGACGTCGTAACCGGGCGGGGCGAAGTCGTGACCTGTTCGCCGGCGAAAAACCCCGAGCTGTTCCACATGGTGCTTGCCGGCCTGGGTCAGTGCGGACTCATCGTTCGAGCGCGGCTCCGGCTCGCCCCGGCCGCAACGTATCTGGTGGTTCGCAGCGTCACGTACGACGACGTGGTCCGGCTTCTGTCGGACCAGGCGGCTCTGGCGACGACGGTGCCTCCGCCCGTGCTGAGCGGTGAGATCACGAAGAACGCAGACGGGCGCTGGCGATTCGCGCTCATCGGAGGAGTCATTTCAGAGCGTCCCGAAAAGGAACTGTCTCCATCCCCGTGGATGACCGGGCTGACGCACACAGGCACCGCGCGCCCAGCCATCTGGCCCTATTGGGATTACCTCAATCGGCGAACCGACAGCATCGCCGCGACGAAAGCCAGAGGGACGCCGAATCCTTCCCTGGCCCTCGTTCTGACGGAAGGGTCGGTTCGGCAGTTTCTCGAGGCGGTACTCTCAGACGAGAAGTTTGCGGCGGGCATCTGGCGGATCGAAGTGTTTCCCATGCTCGTCGAGCGGTTCACGGCGCCGCTCCACGTTCTTCCTGCCGCCTCTCTTGCGTTCACGGTCCGCCTTCAGCGGCGGGCATCCGTGCGGAATGCGGTGGATCACAAGGCGATGCTGAGCGCGAACCGCGCGCTCGCGGAGCGATGCATGGAACTGGGGGGTAAGGTTTACCCGCCATTTGCCCCGCCGCTCTCACGCGACGAGTGGCGGAGGCATTACGGCGACCGGACGTGGGCGCGCTTCGCAGCGGCCAGACGGGAGTTCGATCCGAACGGGATTCTCACACCCGGCGCAGGCGTGTTCGACTGACTGACTAGCTGACGCGCTCCCAGCCGCGCGCCTGAAGCCGCGCCCGCAGTTCCTCCGCATGCGCGCGCGCCGAACCCAGATCGGGCAGGCGTTCGGAGAGGGCAAGCTGGTCGTTCTGAAAGACTTGCAGCTCCGCGAAACCCACTTCGTCGCAGAGCACGCAGCGGATGGTGCTGTTTCTGGCTTTGATCGTCCAGACGATGTCGCGCTTTTGATCCGCCACGGTGACACCGGCCCGGGTTTTCGCCCGCGGAGAAGTCGGTTTACGTATGGGAGAAACTTGAGGCTAACACTCTGCAGCTGAGCGGTCAAGAAATCCGTTCGATCCGATCGCCCCGAGTAGTCACTTTCAGGATCTGGCAAGTGATGCAGAAGCCGGTGAAGCTGCCGAAAAGCGCAGACGCCCCCGCAAGTGCGGCAAGGATCCGGACAACGAGCCCTGGCGATTCGGCGATGGCCGCATAGGACAGCGCGGCCAGTCCGAAGAGCGCGTAGGCGCGGCGATGGAGCCGTCCCATGTTTCGCGGCAGCACACGCCGAGTATATCGAGGGCCAGGTCCGGGCGGGCCGCCGGACGTATAGTAGGGGGATGTCGACTCTTGCATGGCCCGCAACCGACGAGTACCTCGCGTATTACGGGAAGTACCTTGAGTATCTGGCGCGCGACGTGGACGTCATGGGCGCGCTCTCCTCGCAGCTCGATTCGCTTCCGTCATTGCTGGCACGTGCCGGCGAGCCTCGAGCTTCGTACCGGTATGCCGACGGCAAATGGACCGTTCGAGAAGTCGTCGGCCACCTGGCCGATGCCGAGCGTGTCTTTGCCTACAGGATGCTCCGGATCGGCCGCGGCGACGAGACACCCCTGGCCGGTTTTGACGAGAACGCCTACGTGCCGGCGGGGCAGTTCGAGCGCCGGTCGCTCGCGGATGTCTCGGGAGAGTGGGCCGCGGCGCGCCGCGCGACGATCGCGCTCGCCTCGGGCTTCGCTCCGGAAGCATGGACGCGGCGTGGCACGGCTAACGACGCCACCATCTCCGCGCGCGCGCTGCTTTACATCGTCGCGGGTCACACCGAGCATCACACGAGTCTTCTGAAGAGCCGATACGGGCTTCAGTAGCGCGCCAACAAGTCCAAGCATGGCTTCAGACCGCCCGCAGCTCACCTATGCCGATTACCTCCACGTTCCGGAGCTCATCGGCCTTCAGCATCCGCAGTCGTCGCCGCCTCATCACGACGAGCTGCTCTTCATCATCACTCACCAGACGTACGAGCTCTGGTTCCGGTTGATCCTCCACGAGCTCGATGCCGTCGCCGCGCACCTGTCGGCGGCGGCGGCGCGTCCAGGATCGCGAGACGAGGTCTACGAAGCGGCGCGGCTCTTGAGGCGCTGCACGGAGATCGCACGGGTCCTGGTGGATCAATTCACGATCCTCGAGACGATGCTGCCGACGCATTTTCTGGCGTTTCGCGGGCGTTTGAGGCCCGCGAGCGGCTTCCAGTCGGAGCAGTTCCGCGAGATCGAGTTTCTCTGTGGCTTGAAAGACGAGAAGATGCTGCGCTACCACGAGCCGGCATCGCCGATGCGCGCCGCGCTCGATCGCAGATTCACGTCCCCCTCCCTGCATGACGTGTTCTTCCAGGCGCTCGAGGCTCTGGGTGTCGTGCCGCGTCTGCCGGCTGAGACGTCGGAGGAGGAGCGATTCCAGGCGCGCGCCCGCGGCATCCTGGCGCTCTATCGGGCCGAGACGCGCCATCGCGACTGGATCGACGTCTGCGAGCGCTTGACGGAGTTCGACGAGCTGATCGTCAGCTGGCGCCTGAGGCACGTGCAGCTCGTCGAACGGATTATCGGACTGAAGATGGGAACCGGCGGAAGCGCCGGATCCTCGTACCTGAAGATGACGATCGACAAGAAGTTCTTCCCCGAGCTGTGGGAAGCGAGAACGCTCCTCGTCGATCAGCCGTGAGGCAGCCCTGAGGGCTGCCGGTCGCGATAGCAGCCCTAAAGGCTGCGCTACTCATTTCTCAGCGCCGCCAGCGGGACGATGCGCGTCGCGCGGCGGGCCGGTAGATAGCAGGCGGCGACGGACGCCAGCGCGAGGAGCGCGGGCGCGACAGCGAAGACGAGTGGGTCCAGCGGGCTGACCTCGTAGAGCAGGCCGCTCAGCGCGCGGCCGATCAGCGCGGCGATCGGCAGCCCGATGGCCAGTCCGCACGCCGTCAGCCAGACACCATCACGCAGCACAAGCCAGCGCACGCTAGACGAGCGGGCTCCCAGCGCCATGCGGATGCCGATTTCTCGCGTGCGCTGCGACACCACGTACGACTTCACGCCGTAGACACCGACCACCGCGAGCAGGAGCGCGAGGCCGCCGAAGACGGTCAGCAGGCGACCGCCCATCCGGACTCCCCACAAACCAAGGCTGCGATCGTGGAAACCCTGCATCGACGTCAGTTCGAGCACCGGTACGCGATCGTTGACGCTTCGCAGCTCCGTTCTGAGCGTCGAGAGTGCGGACGCTTCTGCCCCTGGACCCGCGCCCGCAACCCGCACGTGGAGATGCATGCCGGAGCGGAAGTGGTTGCCGTAAGGAACGTACAGGTGCGGCGTCGGCATTTGATCGAACAGTGTCTGACGCAGCCCGGGTGCGATGCCGACGACCTGCATGGGCTCGAAGTCGACGCCGGCGGGTTCGTTTTCGTGCCGAGTGATCCGGATCATCTGCCCAAGCGGATCTTCGTTCGGGAATAGCTGGCGCGCCAGAGGCTCGTTGATGATCGCGACCCGCGGCGCCTCCGAAGATTCTTCTTCAGCTACGGTGAACTCGCGGCCGCGCAGCATGCTCAGGCCGAGGGCCTTGAAATAGTCCGTCCCGACGATCATGTAGCTGGGGGAGCGTCCGCCCGCCTTGTCGGAACCGCTGCCGCCAACCCGTTCGACCGGGCGTCCTTCCTGAAAATCGCCAAACGGGACGATCGAGGTCATCGCGGCGGCATCGATTCCTGGGAGGTTCCTGACCCGCTCGAGGATGCCGCGATAAGCCGCCCGAGTGCGCATTTCGTCGAAGCCCGCCAGTGACGGATCCATGCTCGCGAGGAGAATGCGCTCGTACTTGAACCCGGGGTCCGCCGCCGCGGCGTTCATTGCGCCACGGGCGAAGAGTCCGCCGGTCACGAGCAGCGCGAGCGACAGGCTGATCTGGCCGACGACGAGGAGGTTGCGCGCGCCGAACCAGCCAAGGCGTCCGGCGCGTCGAGCCAGCGAGTCGGCGTTCTTCAGATCGGAGACAACATCGACTCGTGACAGCTTCACGGCCGGCCCGAGGCCGAAGGTCAGGGTACTGAGGACCGCAAAGGCCATCGTGATCGTGAGCACAGCGACATCCGGCCTCGGCGTGAATTCCAAAGACAGCGGAAGCAGCGGGACGAGCGTCGCGGCGAGCAGCTTCATCGCCCAGAAGGACAGCACCAGCCCGACTGCGGCGCCGGCGACTGCAAGCGTGAGGCTCTCGGTCAGCAACTGCCGCACGATTCGCGATGGACGGCCGCCGAGCGCGAGGCGCACCGCAATCTCGCGCCGCCTTGCCGTCGCACGCGCGAGCAGCATGTTCGCGATGTTCAGGCACGCGATGAGCAGCACGACGGCCGACAAGCCCATGAGAAGCGCCGTCACCGCGGCCAGCGGCCCATCGGTCTGCGGCTGCGTGCTCGTGGACATGCGCGGCAGCCGGTGTACGGTGAGCGCCTGGTCCTTGTTTTCCGCCGGAAACGCCGCAGCCATCTGGTGGGCGAGCGTGTCGAGGACCGGCGCAGCCGACTCGATCGCCGTGCCGTCCTTCAAACGCCCGGCCAGGATCAACGCGTGGTTCGCGCGGTCTCCGAGCCCCCCGCCTCTGTTCTTGAAAATGTCGTTGACGACAGTATCGAAGGTTCCAAGCGGCAGCCAGAGCTCGGGCGCGACAATCGCCATCGTCCCGGTGAAGCCGCGAGGCGCCACGCCGACAACCGTGAAGTCCCGGGCGTTGATCTTCACCGAGCGGCCGACGAAGTCGGAGTTGAAGCCGGCATCGCGCCAGCGCTCGTAGCTGACGATGACGACCGGAATGTTCGCGCCCGGCCGCTCCTCGGCGGCGTTGAACTCGCGGCCCGCGGCGAGCGGCACGTCCAGCGTCGCGAAGTAGTTCGACGACACCATCTCGACGAAGGACCGCCGGGTCGTATCGCCGGAAGGCACGCCAACCATCGCGAAAGTGTGGGCCATCAGCCCGTCGAAAACGGTGTTCTTCTCACGGATGTCCACGTAGTTTGCGTACGAGAACGCGCGATAAGAATCGGGCTTCGTGCGGTCGTGGCTGAACAGCCCGACCAGCTCGTCAGCGCGGCCCGCCAGTGGTCGGAAGAGCAGCGCGTTCACCAGCGTAAACATCGCGGTGTTCGCGCCGATCCCCAGTGCGAGGACGAGAACGGCAACGAGCGAAAAACCTGGCGTCTTCAGGAACGCACGAAGCCCGTAGCGCAGGTCACTAATGACGGTCGTCATGCTCAGCCATCCCAAGTGCCAAGACGGAACCGCGCCGGCGGAAGTTCCCGGTCAGGCGCGAACCGGGCGCCGGAACACCGTCGACCAGTCCACCCTGGCGGTCGCCTGCATGAGCACGAAAAGCGTCACGATCGAGCCGATCGTCACGGTGAGCCCCGTGTAGCCCTCGAAAAAGAAGGCGTAGCTGAAAAACACCAGAAACACGAGCTGCGCGACGCCGGCCCGGCGGACCGCGAACCGCATCCCGGCCACCAGCCGCAGGTAGCTCACGACGAGGACGATGCTCGTGGCGGCCGACGCCACGAATGACGCATGGGTGTTGACGTGATCGACCATGTAGGCGAGCAGAAGGTGGAACGCGAAGAACGCCGCCGACAGGAACGCATAGTTCATCGGATGCAGGGTTTCGTCGCTCAGGATGCCGAGGATCACGAGAACGGTCATGAAGAACAGCAGCGAGACCGGAGCGAAGAAGGTGATGCGTGCGGCGAGCGGGCCCGGATTCGTCCTGTCTGGAAGGTCCATGCCGATCGCCTGGCCGGTTACGAGGCTGGAGAACTTCCATTCGATGTTGCGGCCGCGCGGCGTCCGCGTCATGGTCGTCGGGGACATCGTTCCCGGCGGAAAGTCCACGGCATCGAAGTCTGTGGTCATCGTCACGACCAGATCGCGGACTTGCGTCACGCCGGAGGGCGCCAGCGCGTAGCTCCATTCGTCGAGGCCGCGCGACATGTACCGAACCTCGAGCGGGACCCGTCCGCCGGCCGGGATCCTTGCGCGCACCTCGACTCCCCGCGCGAGATCGCTCACGCGAGGCGCTTCGACGCCGTTCAGACGCACGGAGAACTCGTCGTAGATAGCCTCATTGGAAGGGAACTGCAGCCGCGCGACGATGGGCCGGTCCACGTCATCCGGATTGGTGATCATGTAGGTCGCCTTGAACGCGACGGTATACGTGTCGTACCACAGCAATCCTTTCTGGCGGTGCTGCAGCCCGAGGTCGACGCTGACACGGCTCGAATCCAGCGGCAGCGCGAATTCCTCCGAAACGGTTCGCGTGATCTTTCGCGTCACCGAGCGGCCGTCCAGCTGTGGTTCCTGAACGGTCTCGGTCACGTCCACGGGACGCACCACGAAGGCGCTCGGCGCAGTCTGACGCTGCGGTCCTCCCCACAGCTTTGCGACTTCGGCGCTGAGATGTCCGTCGAATTGCCCGCTGCGGCTGGTGACCGAGGTACCCAGGATGAACCAGGCAACCGTCGACGTAACCCAGATGAAGGCGATCGCGAACAGGCGTGTTGTCGTCATGCCGCCAGCATGCGACAGGGGCCGTCCGAAAACCTGAGCGAAACGTGAGGCTTGGGTGAGATCAGCGTGAGCGGCGGCCGGGACGGTGGGTGAGGCCGGTACCGAGGCCTGCGCCAAAAAAGAAACCTTCCAGCGAGCCGGCGACAGCCCGTGTCACCGGCCGCAGATCGCCTTCGCCCAGGGCGCGCGCCAGCGGCTCCAGTCCCACCTGTGAGGCCTCGTAGATCTCGGCGGCCCGATCCAGGCTGACCGAAATCATCTGCCAGCCGGCGGCGCCAAGAACACCGCCCGTGACCCCGCACGCGAGTGCGGTAAAGAGAGCGGCCCTGACGCGGGCCCTTCCATGCGGCGAGGCCATTCCGCCGCCGGGCGGCAACGGAACGCCCACGGCGTACCCCGCTCCCGCCGCGCCTCCGATCACGAGGCCCTCGAACGCACCGCCGAGCGCGGCGAGCCCGTGACCGAGAACAGCGGTGAGAATCGACTGCAGTAGCGCGCGAACGATCACCGTCGTTACGAGGCCGGCGATCGCGCCGAGCACCACGAGCCCGAGACGCCGGTGCCTGCGCGCGAGTACTTCCGCCGCGGCCAGGCCGGCGCCGATGCCGGCCGATCCCACGGCACCCGCAGTGAGTCCGATTGCGGCGAGAGCGGGAAAGATGGCAGCCGTCGCGCGGGAACCCGGTCCGAGCAGGAGGATCACTGCACCGACGATTCCGGCGAGCGCGCCCGCAACCGCGCCGCCTGCGGCGGCCGCCAGCACGCGGTTCGCGGCAGCGCCCGCCGCACGCCTGATGCGCAGCCGGATGAGCGCGGCGATCGCCGATGCCGGCGACGGCGCACCTAAAAGAGGCACGTCTCCGGCGTTCGGCACGTCCCATCGTGTGTCGCGGAGAATCGCGCGCGCGCGTGCCTGCGCCGGTCCCGGCTGGTGGTCGAGCCGCCGCAGAACCTCCTCGGTACCGAGCGCGTGGAGTTGTTCGGCTGCGTCACGTCGATCTTCGTCCCCGTTAACCGCGTCGGTGCCGGCAACGAGACGCTCGATCAGCTCGTCGGGCGTCGACGAAGCAGCGTCCGGCTTGAGCCGGACCTGAGGATCTTCCAGCCGGACCTCCGCCGGAGGAACCGCGGTCTCATCCGGCTCGATATCGACGGCGGAGAAGACGAACCGGTAGCCGTGCCGCGAAACCGTACGGATGTAGCGCGGCTCGCGCGAGTCGTCCTCGAGCGTGCGGCGGAGCGTGCGGACCGCCTGCGTCAGCGCGCCGTCGGAGACGACCACGTCCGACCAGACCCGGTCGAAGATCTCACGGCGGTCGACCGCTTCGTCGCGGCGATCGATCAGAAGGAGGAGCAGATCGAAATACCGCGGGATGAGCGGAACGGGCGTACCGTTCCTCAGAAGCTGCCTCCGGCGCGGCGAGACGACGAACTCGCCGAACCGGTAACGGCGCGCCTCGGCCCGGCGTGCCGACGGATCGGGCATGCCGCCTATGGTAGCTGAGCGGAGCCGCCGATCCTGTACAGCTTCTTTTCAGTTCTGATGTAGATCGCGCCGGACGCGATCGCCGGCGAGGCGAGCGACATCTCGCCCAGATCGTTTCGCGCGACTTCGACGTAGCGGTCGGCCGCGTCGAGGACGAACATCACTCCGTCCTCGTTCAGGAAGTAGATGCGCTTTCCGACGGCCGTCGGCGAGGCGGAAAACGTGTTCCCGCTGCCGCCGACGCGCGCCTTGTAAATCTCCTTCCCCGTCGCCGCGTCGAGGACGATGAGGATGCCCGTGTCATGTACGACGTAGACGCGCCCTTCGTGCACGAGCGCCGACGGCGTATAGCCGGATGCCCGCGGATGCGACCAGATGATGAACTCGTTGCTCCGAGTGCTTTTTTCGAGTGTGATGTCGCCGCTTGCGCCCGGCTTGACGGCGAACAAGGGACGGTTGGCATCTCCCTGCGATCCGCTGCCCACGAAGAGCAGCCCGTGTGCCGCGACCGGCGAGGCAGTGGGCATCGCCATGCCGCCGGCACGCCAGAGCTCTTTACCCTGCAGATCGTACGAGATCACGAAGCCGTGGCCTGTCGTGACGATTTCCGTCCTCAGCTCGTTCTTCCAGACGAGCGGCGTCATCCACGAGGACTTCGGGAATCCCGTGTTCGGCCGTTCGGATGTCCACTCTTCGCGGCCGGTCGCCGCATCGAGCGCCGTGATGTACGACCGCTCTTCGTTGTCGTGCAGGAGATACACGCGTCCGTCGTGAACGACCGGTGACGAGGCCGTTCCGAAGTCCAGATAGATCGGCTGGGGCGTCCAGTGCTTCTTCCAGAGGAGCGTTCCGTCGAGGCTGTAACAGAACAGGCCGACGTTCTGGCCGAACGAGACGTACACACGTTTACCATCGGTGTATGGGGTCTCCGACGCGTACGTGTTCTTTCGATGCCGCCCGCCGTACGGCGCGGCCTTGTGCGCTTCGCGCTCCCATACGATCTTTCCGCTGCGGGCGTCGAGCGCGTACACCATGAAGCGCAGGTCCGCCGCCTCTTCCGGCGACTCGTTGTCGCGTTCGCGAAGCTTCTTGGAGATTTCTTCGTCTGCAAGCCCCTGCGCGCTCAGCTCCGCGATGTAGTCGTTGCCGTACAGCCCCGGCGTGGGCTGCTTGAAGGGGCGTTTCCCGACGGCGGCGGTCACGAACACGCGGTTCTCCCACACGATGGGGGATGACCAGCCGCGCCCGGGAATTTGGGTGGCCCACGCGACGTTCTCGGTCTTCGACCAGCGCTCCACCGCTTTCGGAGAGGAAGACACACCGCTCAGATCGTGGCCGCGAAAGCCCGGCCACGTTTCGGCGGTGGAGGGCTCCGCGTGAACACGTCCAGCGAACGCCGACAGAACGAGACCGAACACGGCTACGCGACGCAGGCTCATGATGGGCGAGCGTAGCACGCTTCGGTCCGCGGGGACCGTCCGTGGGATGAACGCGGCGAACCTATTTGTACTCGCCCGGGCGCGGGAACGGCTGCACGCGAGGCCGACCGTCTCCCAGGAGCAGGCGAGTGATCCTGCCCGACGGCCGCACGTCCGCTCGGCGGAGGTCACGCGCACCATCACGTTGGCGAGCCGCGTTGGGAACGAGCGATGGCAGCAGCAGGGCGTCGATGCGAAGCCCGCGAGCGGCGAGCGGCGGAGATTCCTTCCCGCGCGGCTCGACGCCTGCCAGCGGCGCGACGAGCAGGCCGACGCAGAGTACGCTGATGGCGCCCAGGATCGTGAGGTCACAGATCTGCCTCCAGGACAGACGTGCGCTGCGCGAGGGCGCGGACGGTTCGGGATGGACCGGCATGCCCGCAGTCCACGACGGTTCGTATTCAGTAGGAAGAGCCGACGACGGTTGGTTGGTCGGCATGCGGCTGTTGCCTGCGAAAGATGCGCCACGATTGACGGCATTACGTTTCTGGGCAAACGCCCGACCGCAAAGATCTTGGAGCGTCCATCGAAGCCACGGCGAACCGTTCGCGGCGCATGGAAAACGGGCAAGCAGGGGAGTTCTTACATGATCACGATTTTAGTGGTACGTTCGCCGACAGGAGGGAACGAATGATTGCCCGGACGTCGATCGTATTCATCATCTCGGTCGTCAGCGCATTTGCCGCCGGCGCCTACGCCGCGCAGCAGCTCGAACGCACGAATCCACCAGGACTCTCGACGCCTCAGACCTACTCTCACGTGGTGAAGGCGGGGAAGACGCTGTACATCGCGGGACAGGTCGGCGCGGGACCGGACGGAAAAGTCGTCGGAGCCGGCATGGCCGAACAGCTCGATCGCGTGCTGACGAATCTCGGGTTGGCGCTGAAGTCGCAGGGCGCCGATTACAGCCACATCGCCAAGATCACGATTTTCACCACCAGCATCGCCGAGTTCCGCGAGGCCGCGGCTGTGCGGGCGAAGCATTTCGGGTCGAACAGGCCCGCGAGTACGCTCGTGCAGATCTCGCAGCTTGCCAGTCCCGATTTCAAAGTCGAAGTCGAGGCGATCGCGGTGCTGCCGTAGGCGACGACCTGCGCGCTCCTGCACGGAATGGCACATGATGAAGTCGCATCCTGAATCTCCCGAAGATCGTCTCGTATGCCCGCCCTGTTGCTGGTGCTAGCCCTGTCCCTGCAGGGCGCCGAGTGCGCCGACGCCGCAGAGTGCCGTGCGAAGGCGCTAGACGCCGCGTCGCGAAGCGATTACGAGCTGTTTCACGATCTCGCCTGGCGGGCCATCCAGAAGGGTCCATCGCGCGATCCTGAGCTGATGTACCTGCTGGCGCGGGCGCAGGCCCTGAGCGGTCGTCCGGGAGACGCGCTCGTGATGCTGCGGCGGCTTGCCGAGAAGGGCGTGCCGAACGACGCCGCCACGAGCGAGGACTTCGGCCGCGTTCGTGAGCTTCCGGGATGGGCCGAGGTCGAGGCGCTTGCAGGTGGCGTGAAGCCGGCGTCGAGCCCGAGCATGACCGCTGCCGCGCCGGCGCCGCGAGCCGAGGCCGCTTTGTTGCCGGCCGCCCCCGAGGGGCGCACGGCCGACGCCTCCAAGGGGGATACTGCCGACGAGGTCCGGTTCGATGCGCGCAGATTCGTACCTGGAGGGCTCGCATACGATGCGGTGTCCCGCCGGTTCGTCCTCGGAGACCGCTCCGCTCGGAAACTCTTCGTCGTCGACGAGCGATCGGGGCGCGCCAACGACCTCGTCGGCGCAGGTTCGGCCGGATTCAACGACGTCGTCGACCTCGCGATCGATCCGAGGCGAGGGGATCTCTGGGTCGTCAGCACCACCGATGGCGCTCCCGACAAGGTGGAATCCGTGCTCCACAAGCTGCAGCTCGTCTCGGGACGGCCGCTCGGCGTATTCCACCCACCAGCGGAAAGTGATCCGGTCAAGTTCGTGGACGTATCGGTTGGCGCCGATGGCACCGTGTTCGCGCTGGACGCGGCCGGCCGGCGGCTCCTTCGCGTCCGGCCAGGGTCTGATGGCTTCGATCGCGTTGCCGCGCTCGAGACGCTGGAGCCGCTCAGTCTGGCTATCGCTTCCGATGGCGTGGTATTCGTGTCCCACAGCTCCGGCCTCAGTCGCGTCGAGTTGCCGGCCGGCAGGATTACGAAGGTAGGTTCGAGCGGAGACGAAGCCGCACTCGCGGGACTCGAGCGGATCCGCTGGACGCGGGGCTCGATCGTCGCCGTGCAGCGTCAGCCGGACGACTCCCGACGGATCGTCAGGCTGCGGCTCGATCGACGTGGAAGAAAGACGACCGCGATCGATGTGCTCGAATCCAGCGCGCCCGCCTCTGCAGCCGGCGCCGCGGCAATTGCCGGCAACGCGTTCGTCTATCTCATCGCCGACGAGCGCGGCACAATCGTCCGGCGGGTCCCTCTTCGATGATCGCTAGGACACGAGAAATCTGATCGCCGGCGCGAGGCGCCGGGCCCAGTCGATCTCGCTGTGGCGGCCTCCTTCGTGCTCCACGTACAACAGGCTCCGGTCGCGCCGCTCGCCGCCCGTTTTGCCGCGGCGGTAGCCGGCAGCCGTCAGTCGTTCCGCGAGTTCGCGCGCGTCGCGAAGCGTGGCGGCGCCCTCCTTCGTGCCGACGTCGAGGTACACCTTCCCTGCCGGGCGGGACTTCGCGACCGTATCAAAAATCCGCCGCTCTCCGAACCAGAGCGACGGGCTCATGGCGCCAACGGCTCCGAACACGTGTCTCTGGCGGAAGAACGCGTACAGGCTGATCAACCCGCCCATCGACGAACCGAGAATCGCCGTGTGCTCGCGCGTCCGGAGCGTGCGATAACGCCGATCGACGCGCGGCTTCAGGGTGTTTGCCAGGAACGCGACGTACTTCTCGCCCTGGCCGCGGCCGTAGCGCGCGTCGGCGAATGGCGCGAACTCCGCGATCCGCTCCCGTCCGCGGTGGTGAACGCCGACCGCGATGACCTCGATGCCTTCGCCTGCGAGAGCGGACAGCGTTTCGGTCAGCCGCCACGTTCCGGCGAACGCGGACGCGGCATCAGAAAGGTTCTGGCCGTCGTGCATGTAGACGACCGGATACCGAGCGCGGCCCTGATGGTAAGAGGGCGGCAGATAAATATCCACGCGGCGCCGGTTGCGGCGCTCCGGCGACCAGACGCGCTCGATTGTTTCGAGCGCCGTGTTCATTCGGAGGGCCGCTCGGGAGCGGGCGCCGTCGCGTAGAATTCGTCGTAGAAGCGGCGCGAGTAGCTGTCGAGCAGCGTTTCGACGCGTGACGCATCGGGCGAGGCGACGATCAATCCCGCGTGGTACGGTTTCTTCACGCGATGCACAATCTCGGGATCGACGAACCCTGACATATCGGGCTGTTCCTGCCGCGCGAGCGTGAGTACGATGCCGGCCGACCCGGGTCGTGCCTCAGGCGGCGCGTACGCTCCATCTTCGCCGGCCACTTCGAGCCGCGCCCATTCACGCCACAGATTCAGGCCGGTAGCCGCTTCGATGACATCGACGATGTAGGCGCCGCCGACGCGCGCGGAGGTTTCGAGAAAGAACCAGGCCCCGTCGGCGCCCCGGATGAACTCGGTGTGCGACACGCCGCGCTGCAGGCCGAGCCGGGCGAGCACTTCACGGTTCATTGCGAGGAGCGCCTGCGCCTCTTCGCTGCCATCCGCCAGACGTCGCGTGACGAAGAGCCCTCCCTGATGCGCGATCTCCATCGGGGGTCGCCCGTATTTCATCGCGACTGCGAACCGGATCTCGCCGCCGAAGACAATGGAATCCACGTGATAGACGTCGCCGGCGACGAACCGCTCGAGGAGATAGTCCGCGCGGCGATCGCCTGCGGCCTCGAGCGCCGCCCAGAGATCCTCGGCGCCGGAGATCTTCGTGATGCCAATGGCCGCCGCCGACGAGCGCGGCTTCATGACCCAGGGTGGCGCCGTCCGGTCCGTCCAGTCGCGGATCTCGGCGTCATTGACCAGGCCGACGAAGTCCGGGACGAGGATGCCGGCGTTTTTGGCGCGCACGCGCATCGCCAGCTTGTCGCGGAAGTGTCGGGCGGTCGTTTCGCCCATGCCGGGCGTGCGCAGGTACTCGCGCAGCATGGCGGCGAGCTCGACGTCGAAGTCGTCGAGCGCGACGATGCGATCGAGCCGTTCCGTTCGGGCTATCGCGGCGACGGTACGGCGCACCGCATCTGGAGGGGCGTCTCTCGCGATGCTGTGGAGGACGTCGATGCTGTCCCGCGGCCACGCCGCGTCGGCCAGCGTGTCGGCCGTCAGGAGGAGTACGCGGCAGCCCAGGCGCCGGCACTCGCGCAGGAACTCCTCGCCTTTCAGATACGTGGCGATGCACAGCACGGTAGGGGGGCGGCGGCCGCTGGACATCCTTCCCTTATACTCCGGGATTCAGATGACCGACTACCACCGTTGGTACAGCCACCGTCTTGGCCGGGAAATGGGCGTCGCCGTCTTCGGCCACTGGGGCCCCCCGATGCTCATCTTCCCAACGACCGGGGGCGACGAATGGGAGTACGAACGCCAGAACATGATTGCGGCAATGGGGCCCGCGATCGAGGCCGGGCGGATCAAGATCTTCTGCTTGAACACGAACCACGCCGACTCGTTCGGCAATCACGGGGCCCATCCGCTCCACCGCAGCTGGATGCAAAGGCAGTACGACGAGTACGTCCGCCAGGAAGTCGTGCCCTTCATCTTCAGCCACTGCCGCACGTCCGGCGTTCCGATCTGGACGATGGGTGCGTCGCTCGGCGCGTATCATGCCGCAAACACGCTCTTCAAGTATCCCGATGTCGTGAAGCGATGCTACGCGCTCTCGGGTGTGTACGACATGCGCCGCTCAATGGACGGCTTCTACGACGACCACTTCTACTTCAACAACCCGGTCGACTATCTCGCCAATCTCTCGGATCCCTGGACGCTCGGGCTCCTGGCGTCGTGCGAGATCCATATCGCTACCGGATCCGGTCCCTGGGAGAACAGCGGCGAGTCCTACCGTCTCTCGAGCATCCTGAGCGGCCGCGGCATCCGTCATCATCTCGACGACTGGGGACCGATGGGCGGTCATGACTGGCCGTACTGGAAGAAGCAGATGCAGGGGTACCTGGGGATTTAAGGGGTCAGACCCCATTTTTCGTTTTTCGTAAATGTTGCCGCGAACACTGAACGTTTACGAAAAGCGAAAAAATGGGGTCTGACCCCCTTTACAGCGCAAACTTGTCCAGCAGGTAGCGGCCCTTCTCGATCACCTGGTCGTCGTCGATCCAGACGTCGCACTCGCGCGTCAGGACGTCGACGTGAGTCGTCGACTTCCAGTCGGCGCCGGTCTGCGAGCCGTACGGATCGCCGAATGCGATGTGGACGCCCGGCACCTTCTCGTCCTGGAGGAGCACGCCGATCATGCGCTCCACTCCCAGGTTTGTCCCGAACGCCAGCTCGCCGACGCGATCGCTGTAGGTGTCGGCATGGCAGTAGGCCCAGAACTCGCGTTCGAGCTCGCGGCGATCCGAGCTGGCGGCGACGAGCCGTCCGCCCTCGATGCGAAGGGTGAGTGGCGACTCGCGCAAGTCCCCGTACTTCGGGCCGAAGTAATCCCCGGCCGGACCGTCGCACACGAAGACGCCATCGACTGATGCCGGCGTCGTGAACACTTCGCCGGCGGGCAGGTTCGACCAGTATCGCGTGCTGATAAGGCCGCTCGTCTTGACCCAGTCCCAGGCGGGATTGAAGGTCGCCGTGAACGCGGTGCCGCCGGGCGTGGCCACGCTGAGCCGGGATGCGTGACGCATCCGCTCGCGCAGCCGCTCGCTCAAACGATCGACGAGGCGATAATCGGCGCGCATGCCTTCCATCATGATCTGTGGCGTGACGCCGACCATGTGCGCGTACCGCATCGCTCGACGCTCGACGAGCCCGACGATCGCCATCCGGGCCTTCAGCTCACCTTCGAGCGGCTGGACGCACAGGATGCCGGCATCGGCCGCTTGGAGCGCGGCCAGGATTTCTGGAGGTGTGGCGGTGAGGGGACGCACCGCAACGTCCTCGATGCGCACGGCGTCGGCCCTGGCGCCGGCCGCGTCGAGCGCGGTCAGAAGGCTCGCCGCCACCTCGCGGCTGGCGTCATCCGCGATGAGCGCCACACGCTCGCCGCGCTGAATCGCCAGACACACGTCGACCGCGTTCCTGGCGCCTTCCATCAACTCAGCACGTACGGGGCCGAAAACGGTCATCGATCTGATTGTACGCCAGAGCTTGCCCCGAGCGAATCGATCACGAACGCCGGCACCTGCCCGCCGCCGGACGTGACGTTGGCGAGGCCCGATGCGCTCAAACGTGTCAGGTATCCACCAAGTCTTCCGCGGAAGAGAAATGGCGCGAAGTCCACGAGCAGCTCCCTCTCAACGACGCCATCGTCCGTGCAGACCGGGAACGTTTCACGCCTGATTGGAATCCGCTCCTGCACGATCCAGGCGCGCTCGGGCTCTCGCAGGGCTCGATCGATCGCGTCATCCCAGTCCTTCGGCCCTGTTTCCCAACCCAGTGTGACGCCGCTGCCGCCGTATTCGTCGCTCGGCTTGAGGACGAGTCCTTCGCGTCGTTGGCGAACGTATGCGACGAGATCGATCGATGTGCCACCTCTCGTTGTTCGACCCTCGGCAAGCCGCCTCGTCCACGGCACGTGGCGCGCGATGATGTCGCGCTCGTCGGTCGTGAACAGATGCTGGTGCCGATCGTCGGTCAGCAGCGCGAAGAACGTCTTCTTGTGCGGGAGCTTGCACCGAAACGTGTTCGCGACGCAGACGAGGCGCTTTTCGTACGCCTCGACGAGAACGCGACACTCTTCAGGTCTGGCGACGATGTCGTTGATGAGCACGCGGCGGTAGACGAGATCGATCGCCCGTCCGCCGGCGACGAGCCGGCCGCCTGAGATCTCGAGGTCGCGCGGATCGGAGACGACGGTCGCAGTGCCGACCGACGAGAACGCGGCCGCAAGCAGCTCGAACTCGCTCCAGGTCGGCACGCCGCGCCAGTCGACGATCGCGACTACCGGGTGAGCGGTGCCGCCCCATTCGCGGTAGCTCGCGAGGAGTGCCTCGAGCAGTCGCTCGATCGACTGATGCATCGCCACGTCGAAACGCTCGCGAAACGGCGCCATGACCGGAAGCCGGGCGAACAGCTCGCCGAGCCGCTGCGCGTACCCGGGCCCGGCCGGCGACTCGGCGTTGTACTCGGCGAAATGAAGCGAATCGGGCAGGATGAACGCGTCCGCGCGCGACGCCGTGCTGGCGGTCGCATAGCCTGGTTCGAGTCGGGCCAGCCGCGCCTCTCCGTCGTTCAGGCCGAGCTCTGTTACAAGCGCGGGGCTCACGAGCGCCGCTTGCGCGACGCGCTCGCCGAGCCGGGCCAGCGTTTCCGCGGCGAGCCTGACGCGCGTCTCGTCGGTCGCATTCAGAAAGAAGGGGCGAAGAAATGGACAGAGCAGGCGCCCGCCGAAGGTGAGTCTTTCGGCGCGCATACGGCCCGCCACCTCGTCGCAGCTCAGGGCGTGCTCGGCGAGGAGCTGTCGCCAGACGCCGGCAGGGTCCATAGGAGGCTCTAGAGTCCGACGGGCGTGCGCGCCGCGCCCATTCCGAGCAGTTCCGCCCACCGCGGCCACGCCTGTTCCGGACGGCCGTTGATCGCGCGCTCGATGACGAGCTCCGACATCTTCTCCACGACCATGTCGAAGTAGAACGGCGTGATCCGATCGCGCTCGAAATCCGGCGCCGGGTTCAGGAAGTCGATCGCGTATGGAACGTCGCCCGCAATCGCAAACTCGATCGTGTTCATCTCATAGCCGAGCGCCGTGTTGATCGTCTGCGCGTCCCGCACGACGCGGGCCCCGAGCTCGGCGGGGAGGTAGTCGTGATCGACGATATAGCGGCGGAGGCGGGGATCGTAGGCCACCGGTACGATGTCGGTCTTGCCGAAGGTGAAACAGCGTACGTACCGGTCGAAATCGATGAACTGCTGCAGCGTCATGCAGTACGGGCCGGTGCCGTCGTACGCCGCAATCAGCTCCTCGCGGTTCTGAACCTTGTAAACGTGTTTCCAACCGCCTCCCGAGAACGGCTTGAGGATCGCCGGTCGCCCGACGTAGTCGAGCAGGCCGTCCCAGTCGATTGGATAGCCGAGATTGTGGAGCGACTCGGACGTCAGATCGAACTCGGGCGGATACGACTTCTGTGGCAGGACGACCGTCTTCGGGATCGCGACGCCGAGCTTTGCCGCAACCGCGTAGTTGAAGAACTTGTCATCGGCCGTCCACCAGAACGGGTTGTTGATGACGTACGTGCCCGAGAGGACGGCATGCTTGAGGAAGGCCCGGTAGTACTCCACCTCGTGCGAGATCCGATCGACGACCACGCGGTACGCCGGCGGCTCGCCCATCCGCGTCCCGG
>DATAFJ010000244.1:0-24719 GCA_036257535.1 Vicinamibacterales bacterium
GGTGGTGAGCTTCACGTCACGGAAGTACTTCTCGGCCGGATAGTCCTTGACGAAGCCGTAGCCGCCGAAGATCTGCACCGCGTCCTCGGCGGCGCGGACCGCGATCTCGCTCGCAAACAGCTTCGCCATGGACGACTCGCGGGTCGTCCGGCGGCCGCGATCCTTCATCCAGGCGGCGCGATACGTGAGGAGCCGCGCCGCTTCGATCGCCGTCGCATGATCGGCGAGCTTCCATTGGATGGCCTGGAACGACGCGATCGGCTGGCCGAACTGGCGGCGCTCGAGCGCATACGCACGTGCCGCCTCGTACGCGCCCTGCGCGAGCCCGACCGACAGGGCGGCAATCCCGATGCGGCCGGCGTCGAGCACCTGCAGCGTGTTGATGAAGCCCTGCCCTTCCTCGCCCACGAGATGGTCATACGGCACGCGGCAATCCTGGAAGATGACCTCGCTCGTATCGCTGGCGCGCATGCCGAGCTTGTTCTCCTTTTTGCCGGCGCTCATCCCGGGCGTGCCCATGGCCACGACGAAGGCGGAAACGCCGCGATGCGCTTTGACGCGATCGGTGACCGCCATCACGACCATCACGCCCCCGATCTTGCCGTGCGTGCAGAAGCTCTTGGCGCCGTTGAGGACCCAGCATTGTCCCTGACGCACGGCGACGGTTCGCATGCCGGCGGCGTCGCTCCCGGCGCCCGCCTCTGTCAGCCCCCACGCGCCGAGCATCTCGCCCCGCGCCAGGGGCGCGAGCCATCGCTCGCGCTGCGCGTCGCTGCCGAACATGTTGAGATGCGCGGAACAGAGGCCATTGTGCGCCGCGACCGACAGCGCGATCGACGGGTCGACGCGGGCGAGCTCCTCGATGCAGATGCAGTAGTCGACCGCGGTCATCCCCGCGCCGCCGAAGCGCTCCTCGATCTGAATGCCGGTAAGGCCCAGCGCGGCGAGCTTCGGGAGAAGATCCATCGGGAAGAGCTGAGCTTCGTCCCATTCCATGACGTGCGGACGGATCTCGCCCTCGGCAAACTCGCGGACGGTCTGACGCAGGAGCGTCTGCTCCTCGCTTAGGCGGAAGTCCATCCCGGAAAATCTATCACGGCAGTCAGCCGGTAGAATGTGGCATGAACCTGACCCGGTTTCTCGCATGCGCTCTCGCCTGCGCGGGAACGCTCCTGTATCCCTCGACCGCCCGCGGCGACGCGACCGTCTTCATCGGCTCTACCCTCACGCCCGAAAACCGCCTCGCGCGCGGCGCCGCGATCGGCGTGACCCTCCTCATCGTCGGTTTCGAGTTCGAGTATTCCCACACGTCTGACGATCTCGACTCGCTCGCGCCGAGCCTCACGAGCGGCATGGGCAACGTGCTGATCCAGACACCATTCGGAGCGGTTCAGCCGTACGGCACGATCGGCGCCGGCGTCTATCGCGAGAAGCTCGGTGAGATTTCGTCGGAGACCCACTTCGGAACGAACTTCGGCGGAGGGGTCAAGATCTCGCTCGCGGGGCCGCTGCGGCTGCGCGTCGACTACCGCATCTTCGCGCTGCAGGGCCGGCCGCGGCACTCGAAGCCGCAGAGGATCTATGCGGGGTTGAATCTGGCTTTCTGAGGAGCGGACGACGCTGAATAGCGCCCTGAAGGGCTGCGCTACACGTCTTGCGATCGCGTAGCGCAGGCTTCAGGCCTGCTTGTCCTACGGCTGGCCGAGGTTGGCGATCAGCTGCAGGTTCACCATGTTCTGGCCACCCGCGTACGCGTCGCTGAACTTCTTGTAGAGATCCTGCACCTCGGTGGGGAACGCCTCGGCGAGAATCTTCGACACGCTGTAGTCGGCGCCCTTCACGGCGGGGTCCATCACGAAGAAGTACAACGCGATCCCGTTCGGACCTGGCTCCTGCGCCTTGAACACCTTCCAGCTGGCCGCCTGCTGTTTTCTTCCCGGGTCCTGGCTCTTCTGGAGCGCCTCTTTCAGCTTGCCGATGACCAGTTCGAAGTCTGCGGTGCGGTCCGGCTTGATCTGGTTGATGATGATCCCGGCGTCAGAACCGAACGTGCGGGCTGTCGGCGCGGCAGCCGCGGGCTGCGAAGGCGCGGGCTGCGCGGGGGCGGGCTGCGACGGCGCCGGCTGGCTCGGCGGCGGAGTCGGCGGCGGTGTCTGGGCGCTGGCGGTCGCACTGACGACGAGAGCAGCTATGAGCGCGGCAAACGAGCGCATTCAATCCTCCTCAGAATCGTAATCCAGGGTCCCGAACAAAGGCGGTACTCTATCACACCAGCGCGGACATGACCTCGTTGGCCACGAGCATGCCTTCCCGCGTCAGCGCGAGGCGGCCGCCGCTCCTGCGAAGCACGTTGGCATCGACAAACGGACCGAGCGCGTCGCCGAATCGTGCCCACGCGTCGACGCCGTACTTTATGCGGAACGCGTCGAGATCTACGCCTTCACAGAGTCTCAGCCCCATGAAGAGCGCCTCTTCCAAGCGCTCGTCGCGCGTCAGCGCGCGGCGCTCGGCGACGATCGATTGCCCGGCGTCGATCCGTTCGATGTATTCCGCGGTACCGGACACATTCCGCCACCGGATGCCGGCGTCGGTGCTGTGCGCGCCGCAGCCGAATCCACGCCATTCGCCATCCTCCCAATATTTCAGGTTGTGGCGCGAGCGCCAGCCCGGCCGCGCGACGTTCGAGATCTCGTACTGCACGTACCCCGCGCGATCGAGCGCTGCCATCGCGCCGAGATACATGTCCGCGGCGTCTTCGTCCGGCGCCTGCGACCATCCCGCGCGCGCCATCTCGTCGCGAAGCGGTGCGTTCGGATAGACCTCGAGGATGTAGAGTGACGCGTGCTCGGGCTGAAGGTCGGCGAGCTCGTCGACGTTCCGGAGCCAGCCGGACACGGTCTGCTGCGGAAGCCACATCATCAGATCGAGGCTGACGTTGTCGAAGCTGGCGGCGCGCGCCTCGGCAACAGCCTCGCGCGCCCGCGAGGCTGTATGCAACCGGCCCAGCCTCCGCAGCTCGTCGTCATCAAATGATTGGACACCGAAACTCACGCGATTGACGCCGGCGCGGCGAACGTCGTCGAGCCGTTCGGCGCTGACGGTCTCGGGGTTCGCCTCGAGCGTCACTTCGGCATTGACGGTCAGGTCGAATGCGTTCCGGCACGCCTGAATCAGCCGGCCCACCTCCGCCGGCTCGAGCAGCGATGGAGTTCCTCCGCCGAAATAGATCGTGTCGGCCGTCCGGCCATCGGCTGCGCGGACGATCTCCTGTTCAATCGCGCCGACATACCGGCGCTTCAGCTCGCCGTCGAACAATCCTCTGTTGAAGTTGCAGTAGTTGCAGATCGCCGAGCAGAAGGGAATGTGAATGTATAACCCGAGTGCCACGTGCCTGGTGCCTCGTGCCTGGTGCCTCGTGCCTGGTGCGAGCGTGCCTGGTGCCTGGTTCGTCCGAGCCCCAAGCCCCAAGGCCCTGGGCCCTAAGCCCCGGGCCACAAGCCCCCTACGTTCCCGCCTTCCCGCCGGTCCAGCCGAGATCCTTGCTCTTCAACTGTGCCTTCACCATCGACTTGCCTGCGCGTGGCGACGGCCGGTGACTGGCGCTGCCGCGGCGATCGAGCTCGGCGAGCCGGGCGGGGGACGCGTCGGGTCCGGCCTCGCGATAGTCGACGCCGCGCATCTCGACGAAGGCGCACATCTCGTGGAGCCGCGACCACATCCGGAAGCCGACGCGGACCGCGAGCGAATCGGGATCGAGCGGGTCGTCGAGCAGCGTGTAGTTCGATGTGAACACCGTCGGACGTCGATCGTTATAGCGCGAATTGACGATGAGATTGATCGTCTCTTCCACCCATTCGGACGTCTTTTCCGCACCGACGTCGTCGAGCACGAGTAGCTCGGCCTCCATGATCGGCCTGATGACTTCGCTTTCGGTCGTCCTCACGACCGGGTTGTAGGTGTTTCGGATCTCTTTCAGCAGATCACGGACGTCATAGAAGAGTGCACGCGCGTTGGTGCGCCGGATGATGTCCTTCAGTACGGCAACGGCGAGGTGTGTCTTGCCGACGCCTGGCTTCCCGACGAAGAACAGCCCGCGATCCACGACCGGAAAGCGCTCCGCGAATCCGCGCGCCGTACGGACCGCCGCGGACAGCGAATCGTTATTGTCGCGAAAGTTGTCCAGATCGCAGTGACGGTATCGCGGCGGAATGCGCGCGTCGCCGAGAAGCTTCTCGGCCAGCCCCGCCTGCCAGCAGCCGCACCGCTCGACGCGCCGCACGCCGTCACGCTCGACCGGACGCCACCCCGTTCCGTCACACTGCTCGCACATCGTGATGCCTGCAGTGTAACACCGGAGTCAGTTGAGGTAACTGCGCAGCCCGGTCGCGCGGCGCGACCTCCGAAGTTTGTCCTTCGCTCGCGCTTCGATCTGCCGGACCCTCTCGCGCGTCAGGTGGAGGCGGTCGCCAATCTCCTGCAGCGTTCGGGGCTGATCGTTGTGGCGGCCGAGACCGAAGCGCAGCGCGACGACTTCGCGCTCTTTCTCGTCCAGATCGCGAAGCGCCTTGCCGATTAACTCCCGCAATGTTCGCCGAGCGAACGCGGCTTCTGCGGGCGGCTCGGTTTCCTGCTCGACGCGCTCCCACAACTCGGGCCCGGAGTCGGCGTCGGTGCGGGACGCGGGCGCGTCGAGCGACATCGACAGGACCGACGCGACGCGAGTCTCGTCGATGAGCAGGTGAAGAATCGCCTGGCGGATCCACCAGACGGCATACGTGATGAACTTGACGTTGCGCGACGGGTCGAATCGCCGCGCCGCCTCGATGAGGCCGAGGTTGCCTTCGTGAATCAGGTCGAGAAACGGGACGCCGAACGCCCGGTACCGCTTCGCATAGCTCACGACGAAGCGCAGGTTGGCTTCGACGAGGCGTTGAAGGGCGTCTTCGTCGCCCGCCTGCGTGCGTTCCGCGAGCGCGCGTTCCTGCTCCGGAGTCAGCTGCGGCAGCTTGGCGAGGGCGCGCAGGTAGGCGCCCAGCGCGTCTGTCGCCTCCTCCGTGCGGCGCATGGAGGGATAATACTAGCTCTGTCGCCGGTCGTGTGAGTCCGCCTTCGTCGAGGCTTCGGCGGACAAGTCGTCTTTCTTGGGAGTAGGCGCCGCTTTGCGAACGATGTCGGTAGGAGCCGACTTGACGAGCGCCGTGCCGAGCCGCTGCTCCCAGTCGCCGAGGCCGCGCGCGAGCTCGCGCTTCACGTAATCCATGAACTCGTTCACCTCGCGCTGCATCTGCTCGATCTTCCGCCGCATGTTGAGGATGATCTCGACGCCGGCCAGGTTCACGCCGAGGTCGCGCGTGAGCGAGAGAATCGTCTCGAGCTGCTCGAGGTCTTCTTCCGAGTAGAGACGCGTGTTGCCTTCCGTACGCGAGGGCTTGAGCAGTCCTTCGCGCTCGTACAGCCGCAGGGTCTGCGGGTGCACGTTGTACTTGTGCGCCACGGCGCTGATCATGTAATACGCCTTGCCAGTCTTCTTGGCCATGGCTACGAAATCGACAAGTCCTTCCTGATGTTCTCCTGATTGAGCCGGCCGAACTCGCGCAGCAGCTCTTTCGAGCGCTCGTCGATGACCGCGGGCAGCGTCAGCCGGACCTCGACGACCAGGTCGCCAGGCCGGTCGCCCCGCACCGAGGGCGCGCCGCGCCCGCGGATGCGAAACCGCTGACCGGTCTGCGTACCCGGCGGCACTCGGAACGTCGCCGAGCCATCGATGGCCGGCACCTCGACGCGTCCGCCGAGCGCCGCTTCATGGACAGCGATGGGCACGACGATGTGAAGATCGTCACCGCTGCGGTCGAACAGCGCATGGGGCGTCACGGTAACCGCCACCAGGACGTCGCCGGGGCGGCCGCCGTGGCGTCCCGCATGCCCCTTGCTCGGAGCCTTGACCTGAGCGCCGCTCGAGACTCCCGCGGGAATCCGCACGGTGATCGACTCGGTGCGTGACGTCGTTCCCTGCGCAGCGCACGCGCCGCAAGGCTGGTGCCGCTGACGTCCGCTCCCGCCGCAGGCCACGCACGCGCGCGTGAACACCATGTGCCCGCGCGCCCAGCGCAGGCTGCCGGTCCCGTGGCAGCGAAGGCATCGCCCCTCCGGCGTACGAATCATCGTCGCGCCGTTGCAGGCCTGACAGACTTCCTGCCGTGTGATCGTGATGCGGCGGTCCGCGCCCCGAATGGATTCCTCGAACGAGAGCGTGACGCTCGCATGAACGTCCGCTCCGGCCTCCGGCTCGTCGCCGCGCGGCCGCGGCGGCTGGAACGCATCCGCGAAGAGCTCACCGAACGTCGCGGCCTGCGGCCCTTCCGCCACCGCCGAGAAATCGAACCCCTCGAACGAGAGCGGCGACTCCGGCGCGTGCGGCCAGGCGCCGGAGCGGTCATAACGCCGGCGTCGGTCTGGATCCACGAGTGTTTCGTACGCCTCCAGAATCCGCCTGAAGAGCGCCTCGGCCGCATGATCACCCGGGTTGATGTCCGGGTGATACTTGCGCGCCAGGCGCCGATAGGCGCGCTTGACGTCAGTCTGCGTCGCCGTGCGCTGCAGGCCCAGGACGATGTAGAAATCCATGGGGTTTGGGGCCTGGGGCCTGGGGCTCAGGCGTGGGGCCCCAAGCCCCACGCCCTATGCCCTATGCCTTACTTCTTGTCTTCCTCCACGACTTCAGCGTCGATGACGTCGCCGCCGCCGCTGTCGCCGGCCGCTGGTCCACCCGGAGGAGGCGGAGCGCTCCCGGGCCCGGGCTGACCGGGCTGAGAGGCCTGCCGGTACATCGACTCACCAGCCTTGTACTGCGCCTGGTTGAGCCGCTCCATAGCCGAACGCATCCCGTTGGCGTCGTTGCTCTCGATCGCCTTCTTCAGGTCCTCGATCCCCGACTCGATCGCCTGCTTGTCGGCCGCGGCCAGCTTGTCGCCGTTGTCGCGGACGAACCGCTCGGCGGCGTAGACGGCCTGGTCGGCGTGGTTGCGGGCCTCGATCTCCTCGCGCCGCTTCTTGTCGTCTTCTGCGTGGGAGGCCGCCTCCTTCACCATGCGGTCGACTTCGTCCTTGTTGAGGCCGCTCGAGGACGTGATCGTGATCTGCTGCTCCTTACCTGTGCCCAGATCCTTCGCCGCAACTTTGACGATGCCGTTCGCGTCGATGTCGAACGTGACTTCGATCTGCGGAACGCCGCGCGGCGCAGGCGGCAGCCCGACGAGATGGAACCGGCCGAGCGTGCGGTTATCGCGCGCCATCTGGCGCTCGCCTTGGAGGACGTGCACCTCGACGCTCGTCTGGCCGTCCGCGGCGGTCGAAAAGACTTCGCTCTTCTTCGTCGGGATGGTCGTGTTCCGCGGAATCTGCACGGTCATCACGCCGCCGAGCGTCTCGATGCCGAGCGAGAGCGGCGTCACGTCGAGCAGGAGCAGATCCTTCACTTCGCCCGCGAGCACGCCCGCCTGGATCGCGGCGCCCACCGCCACGACCTCGTCGGGGTTTACGCCCTTGTGCGGCTCCTTCCCGAAGAGCTCCTTCACGATCTGCTGGACGCGCGGGATGCGCGTGGAGCCGCCGACGAGCACGACTTCGTCAATCTTGCCCACCTGGATCCCGGCATCCGCCATGGCCTGCTTCACGGGCCCGACGGTCTTCTGCAGCAGGTCTTCGACGAGCGACTCGAACTTCGCCCGGGAGAGACGCATCGAGAGGTGCTTGGGACCTGCCTGATCCGCCGTGATGAAGGGCAGGTTGATGTCGCTCTCCATGACGGTCGAGAGCTCCATCTTCGCCTTCTCGGCCGCCTCCTTGAGACGCTGGAGCGCCATGCGGTCGCGGCTCAGATCGATGCCGTCGCTCTTCTTGAACTCCGCAACGATCCAGTCGATCACGCGCTGGTCGAGGTTGTCGCCCCCCAGGTGCGTGTCGCCGTTCGTCGACTTGACCTCGACGACACCCTCCGCCACCTCGAGGATCGAGATGTCGAACGTGCCGCCGCCGAAGTCGTACACGGCGATCGTCTCGTCCTTCTTCTTGTCGAGGCCGTAGGCGAGCGCCGCCGCGGTCGGCTCGTTGACGATCCGCATCACTTCGAGGCCGGCGATCTGGCCGGCATCCTTGGTGGCCTGCCGCTGCGCGTCGTTGAAGTACGCCGGCACGGTGATGACCACCTTCGTGACCGGCTGTCCGAGATATTCCTCCGCCGCCTGCTTCAGCTTCTGAAGAATCATCGCCGAGATTTCCGGCGGCGAATATTCCTTGCCGGCGGCCGCGACACGGACGTCGCCGTTGCTGGCGCGGACGACGGTATAGGGCACCATCTTCATTTCCTCGGTGACCTCGTCGTAACGCCGGCCCATGAAGCGTTTGATCGAGAAGATCGTGTTCTCGGGGTTCGTGACCGCCTGGCGCTTCGCGACCTGGCCGACCAGCCGCTCGCCCGACTTTGTAAAGCCGACGACCGAGGGCGTGATGCGGCTCCCTTCGGGATTCGTAATCACCACCGGCTCGCCGCCTTCCATGACGGCAACGACCGAGTTCGTGGTGCCCAGGTCGATTCCGATGATCTTGCTCATGAACGTGTTTCCTTTCCTGCCGGCCTCAGCGCCGGACCTGGAGTCTTGATAACTGCAACACTATAAAATATGAGCATAATATTGTCAATAGTTGGCGCCAAGGCACGCAAGTACTGTGACTTGGCCGGACGCGAACTGCTATAATCGCGGTAGCCAGCCCTCCTGAACGGGAACCCGCGCATGCGCCCCACGACCCGTTCGACCCGGGTATTCGTTCTCATGTTGGCCCTCACTGCGGCCGCGGCGCCGGCATTCGCCCAGGCCGACGACACAGAGGGGTTCGACAACGCCCCGGCCCATATCCGCGTGATTGATGGGTCCGCCTCGCTCGAGCGGGAAGGACGCCTCGACCGTTCGCCGCAGAACGTTCCGCTGATGGCTGGCGATCGCCTGCGGACCGAACAGGGCCGCGTCGAGGTGCTCTTCGGCGACGGCAGCGTCCTCTCGATCGACCACTTCACCGTCGTCGACCTGCAATCGGATTCGCTGATGCGGCTGCTCGAAGGGCGCGTACGCCTCACGGTCGTGAACGGCGGTCCCGTTCAGTACCGAATCGACGCACCGTCCGCGACCGTTTCGATCGTCCAGCCTGGCGACTATCGCGTCTCCCTGCTCTCGCCCGCCGCGGACCGTCGCGACGTCGAGCTCATCGTCTTGCGCGGCCTCGCCGAACTGCGCAACGACGCGGGAGTCACGGCGGTCTACGCCGGTGAGCGCGCGCTACTGGTGGACGGTGACACGCCGCGACCGGCGGAACCATTCAACGTCGCGCAGTGGGACGCCTTCGAGCGTTGGGTCGAGGACCAGCGTCAGAGACGGCTAGGCGTGACGTCGTCGCAGTACCTGCCGCAGGAGCTGCAGACGTACGGAGGCGCATTCGACCAGTACGGATCCTGGCAGGTCAACCCGTCGTACGGGTATGTCTGGTATCCGAGCGTGGCCGTCGGCTGGCGGCCGTACTACGGTGGGCGCTGGCACCACTACAAGCCGTACGGCTGGACGTGGATTGGCCTCGAACCGTGGGCGTGGCCGACGCATCACTACGGCCGATGGGGGTTTTCATCGGGTGCGTGGTTCTGGATCCCGGCCAAGCGCTGGGGTCCGGCGTGGGTGTCGTGGACGCGTGCGCCCGGGTTCGTCGGGTGGTGCCCGCGAGGTTGGGACGACCGGCCGGTCATCGGCTTCCACCACCGTCGGCAGCACACCGTGTACGATCCATGGCGGGCCTGGACGGTCGTGCCGAGGCGATCGTTCGTGCACGGCCTTGCCGTCCGCCGCCACGCCGTGGTCGGCACCACGATCCCGCAGTCCACCGTCTTCGTCTCGTCAATGGGCGGCCCGGGAGATCTTCCACTCGCGAACATTGCCGTGCCGCGCGGCACCACCCCGCTCGTGTCAATCGGACGCGATCCGTCCTGGCGCGGCCGCAGCACGCTGCCAGGCACCGTTCCGGCGATGCCGCGCACGCGTCTGCCGTCGAGAACCAGTGGCGCGGGCTACGACACGGTTCCTCGACCTGACGGAGGCGTTCAGGCGATTCCGCGCCCAGGCCGCGTTCGCGATGCGGGCGTAGGCGGTCCGGTTAACGATCCGTCAGGATCGGTGCCTTCATCGCCACAGGGGGTTGAACCGGGTGCGACGCGTCGCCACGCGCTGCCCCCAGGCTACGTCGTTCCGTACGAGCGCGCCGTTCCTCGACGAGGATCCGGTTCGGCGCTCCCCGGAACTGTTCCGCAGATGCCCGCGACTCCTCCTCCGTCGGACGTCGATCGCGGACCCACGGGCGGTCGTCGCCACGCGCCTCCGCCCGCTGCCGCGGCTCCCCCACCGTCTGGACACACTCAGTCCGCGCCAGCTCGACCAGCTCCTTCGGCCGGATCGGGCTCGGCGGGATCGAGCGGCAGCGAGCGCGCGGTGCCGCGCCACGGCGGATCGCAGGGGGGATCACGATCCGGCGGCTCCGGGGGCGGCGCACCCTCACGGCGCAGACCGGGATAGCCTTGCCTCGAGCGTTGACGATCGTCCGTCGTGCCGGCCTGGTGGCGCTGTTCGTCCTCGCGGCCACGCTCGGCACGGCGACCGGTGTCTTTTTCGCCTACTCCGGCGACCTGCCGCGCATCTCGGCGCTCGACGCATACGCGCCGAGCACGATCACCCGCGTCTACGGCGAGGGACGCGAAGTCATCGGTGAGTTCGCCGTCCAGCGCCGCATCGTCATCGAGTACTCCGATATCCCGCCTGTGCTGCGGCAGGCCGTTCTCGCGGCCGAAGATTCCGGCTTCTTCGAACATTTCGGCCTCAGCATCCCCCACATCGTCGTCACCGCGGTGAAGGACCTGATCGAAATGCGGAAGGCTGGAGGCGCGAGCACGCTGACGCAGCAGCTGGCGCGCAAGCTGTTCCTGACTGACGAGAAAACGTGGGAGCGCAAGGTCAAGGAAGCGATTCTCGCGATTCAGATCGAGAAGCGGTACACGAAGGAAGAAATCTTCACGATGTACTGCAACCAGATGTATTTCGGCCATGGCGCGTACGGCGTCGAGGCGGCCTCCCGCCTCTACTTCGGGAAGTCAGCGAAAGACTTGCGGCTGGAGGAAGCGGCGCTGATCGCGGGCATCCTGCAGGGCAATGTCAGACAGAGCCCGTTCGTGAACATGCGCGCCGCGCTGCGGCGTCGCAACTATGCGCTGGATCGGATGGCGGAGGTGGGCTTCATTCCGAGAGCCGACGCGGAAGCGGCAAAGAAGAAGCCGGTCGAAGTGCGCGGAGAACCGAACCAGACGCCGACGATCGCCCCGTACTTTCTCGAGGAAGTCCGGAAACATCTCGAGGCGCGCTACGGTTCAAAGCACTTGTACGAAAATGGCCTCGCCGTTCAGACGACGCTGAGCCCCCCGCTTCAGCGGGCCGCGAACCGCGCCATCGACAACGGCCTGCGACGAATCGAGCGGCGGCGCGGCTATCGCCCGGCGAAGCGCAGAAATCTCGTCGACGAGAAAGTCGCGCTCGACACGTACCGCGATTCGCGATGGGACCGCCCGATCGTCGAAGGCGACGTCGTTCCAGCAGTCGTGACAGCTATCGAAGGGGCGACGATCTCGCTTCGTGCGGGGCGGCTGTCGGGCGTCATCGACAAGGAGGGCTACGCCTGGACCGGGCGTCAGCCGTCGGCCCTGACAAAACGGGGCGACATTGTCGATGTGAGCGTGCGATCGACTGAGCCGGACAAGGCGGCGTTCACGGCCTCCCTCGAGCAGACGCCAACTCTGGAAGGGGCGCTTCTGGCGATCGAGAACCGGACCGGTCGCATCCTGGCGATGGTCGGCGGCTACAGCTTCGACCGCTCGAAATTCAACCGTGCGACGCAGGCGCTACGGCAGGTCGGGTCGAGCTTCAAGGCGTTCGTCTTCACGGCGGCCATCGACCGCGGCTACACGCCCGCGTCGATCATCGTCGACGCGCCGGTGAGCTATCCGAATGGGCCGGGACGGCCGCCATACTCGCCGCTCAATTACGACAGGGAGTTCTGGGGCCCGATCACGCTGAGACGCGCGGTCGAGCAGTCGCGCAATATCCCGGCGATCAAGATGATGGATCAGCTCGGGCCCAAGCAGGTCGTCACCTACGCGCGCCGCTTCGGCTTGACGTCGCCGATCCCGCCGTATCTGCCGGTCGCGCTCGGCGCGGCGGAAGCGACGCTCGTGGAGATGACGGCCGCTTACGCGGTCTTCCCGAACCAGGGCGTGCGGATGACGCCGTTCGGCGTCGAGCGGGTCACCGACCGCGAGGGGAACGTCCTCGAAGAGAACCGGCCGGAGTCGCACGATGCCATCCGCGCCGACACCGCGTATGTCATGACGAACCTCCTGCGCGGAGTCGTGCTGCGCGGGACGGCGGCGCGGGCCGCGGCACTCGACTGGCCGATCGGCGGCAAGACCGGCACGACCGACGACTACACCGATGCGTGGTTCATGGGGTTCGATCCCGACATCACCGTGGGTGTCTGGATCGGCCGCGATCTGAAGAAAACGATCGGCCCAGGCTTCACCGGCACCGAGGTGGCGCTGCCGATCTGGATCGACTTCTTCAAGGATTACATCGCGTCGCGGGTCAAGGACGCAGCGCGGCCCACCTTCGAACCGCCAGGCAACATCGTCTTTGCGTCGATCGATCGCGCTACCGGCGCGCCGTCAGATCCATCGGATCCGGCGGCGATCTCGGAGACGTTCATCTCCGGCACGCAGCCCGTACGTTAATCGTCGTCCGCGACCGCCTGCCCTAACGTCCCGGACGCCTTTCTCATCAAATACGTCTTGATGAACGGATCGATGTCGCCGTCGAGGACCCGATCGACGTCGCCGCGCTCCTCCTTTGTGCGGTGATCCTTGATCAGCTGGTACGGATGAAGGACGTAGCTGCGGATCTGGCTGCCGAACGCAATGTCCTTCTTCTCCCCGCCGAGCTGATCGAGCTTCGCCTGCTGCTCCTTCATCCTGAGATCGAAGAGCCGCGCTTTGAGCACGCGCATGGCGGCGTCTCTGTTCCGGTGCTGCGATCGCTCGTTCTGGCACTGCGTCACGAGGCCGGTCGGGATGTGCGTGATCCGGACGGCGGAATCCGTGACGTTGACATGCTGGCCGCCGCGGCCGCTCGAACGGAACGTGTCGATGCGCAGATCCTTCTCGTCGATCTCGACGTCGACATCGTCGGGCAGCTCGGGCCAGACATAGACCGAGGCAAACGAGGTGTGACGCCGCGACGCCTGGTCGAACGGCGAGATGCGGACGAGCCTGTGAACACCTGCCTCGGCGAGGAGCAGACCGTAAGCGTAGTCCCCTTTCACTTCCACCGTCGCGCTCTTGATGCCGGCCTCGTCCCCGTCCTGGAGATCGACGACGTCGGTCTTGAAGCCGCGGCGCTCCGACCATCGGAGGTACATGCGAAGGAGCATTTCGGCCCAGTCCTGCGACTCGGTTCCCCCGGCGCCCGGATGAATCGTGACGATCGCGTCTTTGCGATCGTGCTCGCCGCCGAGCATCTTCTTGATCTCGCCCGCCTCGACCTCGGTGGAGAGGGTGGCCAGCCCCTGCTCGAGCTCGTCGCCGACCGGTTCCCCGCCTTCAGCCCATTCGATCAGAACGGCGAGATCGTCCGACCGGCGCTTGAGCGACAGGCCGAGGTTCCGATCCTCTTCGAGACGGCGGCGTCGCTGGAGGAGCTTCTGCGCGTTAGCCTGATCTTTCCAGAAGTCGGGTTCGCTGACCTTAGCCTCTATGGCAGCCAGCTCGGATTCGAGCCTGGGGGCGTCAAAGATAACTCCGCAGGTCGGAGGCGCGCTTGACGAGGTCCTGGTAGCGGCGTACGTGTTCGTCGAGTTGAATGGTCATGTCGATTCTTAGAATACAGAATTCAGAATACAGAATTCAGAAGGAAAATGCTGCGTATTCACGTTTGGCGGACTCTCGTCGCGACTAGCGCTGCTGCCGTCGCCGCAAGCGACAGCCAGGCGATCAGGTCGCCCACCCTCGCGTAAATGGTCATCGACCGGATGAACCGCAGGTCGCCGACGAGCATCGTCTGCTCGAAGAGACCCGATTGCGCAAGGACGCGGCCGTACGGATCGACGAACCCGCTGATCCCGGTGTTGGCCGCGCGCGCCAGATAGCGGCCCTGCTCGATCGCCCGGAGCGATGCCTGCTCCCAGTGTTGATAGGCCGCGGAAGAGCGTTCGTACCAGGCATCGTTCGTGATCGTCGTCAGCAGCTGGCTGTCATTGAGGACGAAGCGGCGGATGAGCGACGAATAAATCACCTCGTAGCAGATCGCGACGCTCACGGGCCGGCCGGCGACCGGCAGCGTAACCGGCTCGGCGCCGAACGAGAAATCCGAGACGGACTCGACCAGCGGTCCGACGAAAAACAGCAGCCGCTTGAGCGGGACGTACTCGCCGAACGGTACCAGGTGCATCTTGCGATACACGCCTACGGTAGCGCCGGTGGGACCAACCATGAAGGCCGCGTTATAGACGCGATCGCGCGGATGGATGCCCGCGTCGAACTCATTGCGCGACATCGGCACCGGCTCGATCTCGTCACTGCCGATCAGGAATGGGACGCGCGACTCCCGGGCGAGACGCCTGACCGCCTCGCCTCTCTGATCGCCGTCGAAGAAAAAGGGCGTGGACGACTCGGGCCAGATGACGAGCTCCGCGCGCGCGCCGAGCGCCGCGCGGCTCATCCCGATGTAGCGGCCGAGAATCGCGTCGACCAGCGCAGGGTTCCACTTGTCGTCCTGCGCGATATTGCCCTGGACGACGGCGACCCGGATGGCCTCCCCTTCGCGAGTGAGATCGCTGGCCCGGAGCCTCATCGCGCCCCACGCGGCGATCACCAGGACGGCAGCCACCGCGATGGCGAGCGTCATGAGCGCCCGCGCGCGTGCCGCCGGCGTCTCAGAAATCGTGACCACGGCGTACGCGAACGCCGCTGACACGCTGCAGACGATAAACGACAGGCCGAACACACCGATCACGCTCGCGACCTGTGCGATCGGCAGCACCGTCGCCTGGCTGTAGCCGAGAAGCACCCACGGAAACCCGCTCCACACGTATGTCCGGCCCACCTCCGATGCGACCCAGACGGCAGGAGCGAGAGACACGGCCGTCAGCCTCGATCGCCCGTTCAGCCGCGCGACGACCGCCGCGAAGAGCGCCGGGTACAGCGAAAGGTAAACGACCAGCACGGCGGCGGCGCCGATCGCGCTCGCGAGCCCAAGGCCGCCGAAGGTCGTCATCACCCGTACGAGCCAGTACAGCGTCCCAGCGAAGTACACGATTCCCGTCAGCAGCCCCAGTCGGAAGGCGCCGCGCGCCCCGGCGAGAAGCGCGACGAGCAGCGGCGTGAGCGCGACCCATCCTGCAGCAGGGTGGCCGAACTTGGGAAAGCTCAACGCCAGGAGCGCCCCCGACGTGAGGGCGAGCGGGATGCGGAGCCGCGTCAGCGGGTGATGAAGGGCCGAAATTGCTCTTCTCTCTCGAGGCGCCGTGCGATCCGCTCCGCCTCCGCGCGATCGGCGTAGGGCCCGACGCGGATGCGGAAGCTCGCGGCTGGCGCGCCGGCCGCCGGCTCGATGACCACGGTGGGATAGCCCTTGGCGCTCAGCCGCTTCACAATCGCATCGGCGGCTGCGCGGTCACGGAGCGCCGCGATCTGAACCATCCACCCGTTCGCGGGCGGCGGGGCCTGCGCGGCCGGCGGCGGCGCCGGCGCAGTCTCGCGCAGCGCAGCCGGCTCCTCGCGCGGTTTGAGCCGGTCCTCGGGAGACGAGGCCGTACCCGCAGCGGCGTCGCCCTGAAGACGCCGGTGATAGCTGAGATCCTCCTGGCCTTTGCCGGCCGGAGCAGGTGTTGCGGCGGCGGGCGGAGGCGCGGCTGCCACACGATCGGCCGCCGACGTTCCGTTGGCTGTCGGGGGCGGCGCTGCGACGGGCGGCGCTGCCTGCGCGACCGAAGCGGGCTCCGCCGGCGGCGCCGCGTCGGTCCGTGCCGGCGTGCCGGAGCGGACGCCGCGCCCGACCAGAACGCCGCACAGGAAGATGACGACCGCGACGATGGTCGTCGCCATGAACAGGAAGACGAGCTGCTTCCCGCTCAGCTGAATCTCGTGGAAGCCTTCGTCGGCCTGGCGCAGCTGTTCAGACACCGTTGTCGAGATGGTAGCACGACCTCACTTCGGCGATCCGACGCCCGTCAGCTGACGCCGGGCATCCTCGAGGAGGGTCTGCGCCGCCGGCGTCTGCTCGATCCAGATCGAGATCGTGAGCGCGTCGACCGCTTCGCGCACGCGCCCGTTCCTGAGGTGAATCTGCCCGACGAGCAGGTGGGCCTCGGCCTGATACGGAGACAGGTAGATCGATCGGCGGAGCTCGTCGAGCGCTTCGCGATCGCGCCGCTCCGTGAAAAACCGGCGGCCGCGATCGAGATGAAACGCCGCAAGCTCGCGCTGATCGCGCGCCGCGGGTGTCGCTATCGCGGACTCGACGCGATCGCTCCGGCGGAGGTCGATCGTCGTCTTTATGCGTTCGAGCCCGCGCGGAACGTCGCTGCCCGTTTGCTGCCCGTACTCCGAGGACAGCTGGCGGGCCAGCTCGCGCTCGCGTGCGGCCTCTACGCCGCTGCCGCGTGCCTGGAGGACGACCCCGAGAACAAAGTGCGCGTCGCCGTCCGACGGATCGCGCCTGACCGCCTCGCGCAGCCAGTAGATGGCGGCAGGGAAATCGTTTTCGAGCGCGTAGGCGTAGCCGAGATTGAAGCAGTAATCGGGATCTTCCGGGTCCGCTTCGGCCGCCTGCGTGAAGAACCAGGTCGCGCGGCCGCTCTCGTGCGTCGGCCCCCGCCGCAGCTGGACAATGCCGAGGTTGTTCTTCAGCTCGGGTGCCGGCCGCTCGGAATCGAGCGCCTTGAAGCCGTCGAACGCAGCCGCTGGGCGGCCGAGCTCGAGCTCGGAGAGCGCTGCGAAGAAACGGGCCCGCCGCGACATCTTCGAGCCTTCCGGGACCGCGCGCGCGGCCGCGAGCGCTGCTTCGTGCCGGTCGGCCTCGGTCCGGACCTCCCACAACGCGAGCCAGGCCGAGTCGTACGCCTTTTGAAGCTCCACGGCGCGCTCGAGGTGTTTTTCCTGCGTCTCCGGGCTTTCGGCCAGCAGCCCCTTCACGTAGCTCTCGAACGCGTCGAGCGGGGGGCGACCAGCGGGTGGGGGCGCCTGACCCTGAGCGCCGACGAGCCGACGCGCGACGCGCTCGAACAGCGCGAACAGATCGTTCAGTGCACCTCGCTCGGTGATTTCGGGATTCAGCGTCCCGCTATCGAGTCGAAGCAGGCGGGCGCGGACGATCAGATCCTGGTTGTCGCGCTCGATCGTACCGACGACGACCTGCGAGGCGCCCGCGAGCTGGCCGACCTTGATGATCGTCGCGCGGCTGAGCGCCGCGGATACCGGCAGGTGGAGCTCCTCGAACGCTCTCACCCGCTCCGTGCGCGTCAGCGCCGGCGAGCCCAGGGCGGTGAGATCTTCCGCCAGGAGGATCGCCGACGCCTCGCTGAGCCAGTAGATGCTCGACTCACGGCGGACGTTCTCGAGCGGCATCACAAGAAGTCGCTCGGCTGCCGCGGCAGGAACTGACAGGGCTACGAGGGCGAGGCCGAGGAGGCTGCAACGCATCACCGACACAACTCGTTCCTCGTGCTTCGTCCTTCGTGCATCGCTTAGACCTGCCGAAACGCGAGCCGAAGCACGCACCCGCGTGCACCAGTCGCGCGGCACCGTTCGACCTGGGCATCAGCCCCCACTTCGAACGATTCGAGCATGCGGCGCAGCGCCGCGGCGTAGAAGCCGCACAGCGGGAGGCCGGTCTGCTCACGTACTTCGCAGAACAGGGAACCGCGGAGATCGACCTGCGCAACGCCCCGGCGTATGCGCACCAGGGCCCGGCTGCTCGGATATGTTTCGCGCACCAGAGCTCGCGCCTGCCGCAGCGCCGCACGCGCCCGCATCCACGACGGCAGCGCCAGAAGGAAGCGCCGCCTCGCCCGGCCTATCGAGGCGACCGTCCAGTCAGCGGCGTACTCACCGGCGCGAGTCGTCACGAGCCCATACGCCTCGCCTTCCGTGCGAAGAAAGCTCAACACCGCGGAGATCGCCGCGAGCCCGACAGTCCCCTCGCGCAAGCCGGCGGAGTTGAGCCAGTTCTCATAGAATTCGAGCCGTGTGGGCAGCAGGTCGGCGATCGCCTGATGCAGACTGGCAACGAGGATGCGGCCGATGCGGACCTCGCTCATGCGAAGGTATTTTGATATCTTGGATACGCGTGTTCCGGTGTTCCGCGGCTCGTGAAAGCGTGTTGCGCGGATCCCGCGGCGCGTGTCGATCGTATCACGTCCTCTAACTCCCTTCATGATTCTGCCGCTGCACGACGCGCTCCGTTCCCGTATTCGGGAAATCGTACAGACGCTCTACTCGCTCGACGCCGATGCCGTCCCGTCCATTGCGATCGAGTCGCCGCCGAACCGCGCGCTCGGCGATCTCGCCGTGCCAGTTGCCTTCGAGCTCGCACGGCGGCTTCGCAAGCCGCCCCGTGCGATCGCGCAGGACCTCGCCGCGGCGTTCGCCCCGGGGCGGCTCCCGCCGAGCGTGACGCGCGTCGAGGCTGCGCCGAACGGCTATCTCAACGTGTTCCTCGATCGACCGGCCCTCCTGCGCGAGTGGCTGTCGCCCCAAGCCCCAGGCCCTGAGCCCCAGGCCCCGAGCCCCGGGAAGGTCATCGTCGAGCACACCGCGATCAACCCGAACAAGGCGGCGCACATCGGACATCTTCGGAACTCGGCGCTGGGCGACACGCTCGTGCGCCTGCTCCGCTTCCGCGGCCACCCGGTCGAGGTTCAGAACTACATCGACGACACCGGCGTCCAGGTCGCGGACGTCGTCGTGGGCTTCCGTCACCTTGAAGGGAAAGGACTGGACGACGTTCGGCGGCTGGCCGACTCGACGCGGTTCGATTTTTACTGCTGGGATCTCTACGCGCGGGTGACGGACTGGTACGAGGCCGACAAAGAGCGCCTGAAGATCCGAACCGCGACGCTGCACGATCTCGAGCACGGCGGCAACGACAACGCGATCATGGCCGCCTTCATCGCCGAGCACATCGTCCGGCGGCATCTCGAGACGATGGCGCGGCTGAACATCGAGTACGACCTGCTCACGTGGGAAGGAGACATCCTGCGGCTCCGCTTCTGGGCGCACGCGTTCGAAACGCTCAAGCGGCAGGGAATCATTCTTCTGAAGTCCGAGGGTCGGCTCGCGGGCTGCTGGGTCATGGAAATCAAGGGCGACCCTCTGCAGGCGGATGAGGATGACCAGGACGAGGATGAGTCAGAGGACGGTCAACGCGAGAAAGTGATCGTGCGATCGGACGGGACCGTCACCTACGTCGGCAAAGACATCGCCTATCAGTTCTGGAAGTTTGGACTGCTCGGCAAGGACTTCCGCTACCGCGAGTTCGATCGGCGCCGGGACGGCTGCGTGCTCTGGGCGACCACGTCGGCGGAAAGCGGCCTGGCAGCCGGAGCAGACGGCGTACCGCGGTTCGGTGCCGCCGAAACGACCTACAACGTCATCGATACGCGGCAGACGTATCTGCAGAAGCTGTTGAAGCAGGCGCTCGCAACAATGGGCTACACACGTGAGGCGGAGCGGGCGATCCACTTCGCGTACGAAATGGTCGCGCTGTCGCATGCGACCGCGAGGGAGCTGGGCTATCCGGCCGACGACAGCGGCAGGCCGTTCGTGGAGGTGTCAGGACGGAAAGGCCTCGGCGTAAAGGCCGACGACCTGATCGATCGACTGACGGAGAAAGCGCTCGTCGAAGTCCGGAAGCGCAACCCGGAAACGAGCGATGCGGACGCCAGGGCCACGGCGGAAACGATCGCGACCGCGGCGCTGCGCTACTTCATGGTCAAGTTCACGCTCGGCAAGATCATCATCTTCGACATCGACGAGGCGTTGAGCTTCGAGGGAGAAAGCGGCCCGTATCTTCAGTACGCGGCCGTTCGCGCCGCCAACATCTTTCAGAAGATGCGCGAGCGCGAAGGCGCAGGAGAGGCGGACGTGATCGCTGCCCTCCCTTCCACGCCGGCGGACACGCTGACGGCCGGCGCCGATGCCGATGCGCTGTGGGGGCTCGTTCTCGAAGCGGCGCGGCTCGACGAGATCGTCGAACAGTCGCTCCGAAGCAACGAGGTGGCGGTCGTGGCGAAGTATGCGTTCGGCCTCGCGCAGGCATTCAACGCTTTCTATCATCGGTTCCCCATCCTCGCGGAGGAGCGGAGCGACGTGAAGCGATGGCGCGCGGGGGCGGCAGCGTACTTCCGCCTGCAGATGACGCGTGCCCTGGATCTCATGGGCTGCGGCGTACCACAGCGCATGTAACGCATGAAACCGGTTATCGGCATCACCCGCAACCGCCGTCCGGCTGACTACGAACAGGCGATCCGGGCCGCCGGCGGCGAGTTCCGAATCCTCGATTGGGAGCACACGAGCGCACGCGCGGCGATCGAGAGCGTGGATGGCCTCATGTTGACCGGCGGCGGCGACGTGCATCCCGAACACTACGGGCGGACGATGTCTCCGCAGATCGAGCTGGCGGAGCCGGGACGTGACGAGTTCGAGATCGCCCTGTCGCGAGAGGCGCTGCAGCGGGATCTGCCCATCCTGGCGATCTGCCGCGGGCTTCAGGTACTCAACGTCGCGGCCGGCGGGACGCTGTTGCAGCACGTACCTGACGCGGTCGGCGGTGGAATCGCGCACTCGATCGACAACCCGAAGAACGCGATCGCGCACGCCATCAACGTCAAGACCGGATCGACCCTCGCGCGCGTGCTCGGCCCGCGCGTGGACGGCGTGGAGGCCTGTGCCGTCAACAGCCGCCACCATCAGGCGGTCGACGCCGTCGCGCCCGGCTTCACGGTCTCGGCCACAGCGCCCGACGGCATTGTCGAAGCGATCGAACGCGCCGATCGACGCTTCTGCGTCGGCGTCGAATGGCACCCGGAGAACTTCTGGGCAACCGGAGAGTTCGCGGGGCTGTTCGAGGCTTTCGTGCGAGCCTGCAGCACGAGGCTTTAGCCTCGTCTCTCGCACTGGGCCGTTTCACCTCACAACTCGAAGTCCCGTCGGTGTCGAAAGAGGGGCGCCGATCATCGGGCAAGTGATGCCGTCGATCTCCGGCCGGCTCGTCGTGTCGGCGCACGGCGCGATCCCGCCGTAGAGGTTCTGCGTCGCCTGCGGACGGAAGTAGACCCTGAAGTCTCTGCCCGCCTGACCCTGGTAGTCGAACACATGAACCTCGTACCTGTCGGCCGGCTGCGAGTTGCCCCTGGACATGTTGTGGAGCATCTCAATCGTCTGCAGCGGGCGGCCCGGCCATGCACGGATTCGGTTGTTCCTCAACATCATCGCCACGCCCGAGGGTGGACGGTCCGCGCCCGTGCCTGGCGTCGCCGGGGTCTCGAACGAGAGCGCGTGCCCCCACGTCACGGCGTCGACGCCCTCGATCCGAAAGGTGCCGAGCGGATCGATGCAGCCACCGAAGATGCCACCCGCGTGGATGCTGCCGTTTCTAATCGTGACGTCGACATTGCGGTAATCGCCGCACTGGAACGCCGAAGGCCAGTACTGCGTAGCGGCCGGATCGACACGGTACACGAGTCCGTCGACTGTCATCCGGTGTGCCGGGTAGTTGTAGATGGCGCCCTCGTAGGTGTGCCAAACCCGGAAATCCTTGATGAGGCTCTCGTCCATTCCGGCCGGCATGATGCCGTAGCCGTCCGTCCCCAGTTGCCACGCGGTGAGGCCGTCGGCCGCCAGACCGTAAACCTCATTGCCGCGAAACTCGAGGATGGGCTGATGCTGCGGCGTGACGCCGATAGTCTGAGTGGCATCGGTCATGTCGGCGCCGCGAAAGCGGGGATTCCGGGCGGCGTATGGGGCAGCCGGCACGATGAACTTCCAGCCCGGACCGGAAACGATCTGCTGGACGGGGTTCCGGCAACCCGAGGCGACGTTGTTGACGAACCGGTTGTTGAAGCCGGCGGCCCAGAAGCACTCGGCCGCCGAGCCGGGTGTCGTGCCGTCGGCGGTGGCGGGACCGCTTTCACGCGGGTTGATCTGACCGCGGATGTTCGCGACGAAGTTCTCCTCGAAAAGATTCTCCGTCTCGGTACCGTCCTCCACCGCGATCCCGGCTCCTGTCAGCTGGGCGCCGCCAAACACGACGTTCCGTCTAACGAGCCCATAGTGGCTCCCGTGCACGGCTATCGGCCACTTGAGGCTGTCGTTTATCGCATTGCCGACGACCTCGAACTGGTAACCCGTGTTCGATGGATTGAGGGGGCCCAGCAAGTGATGAATGTGGAGCGGATATCGCCCGATGTGGTTCGTGGACGAATGGAGAGCCGTGGCGCGCGTCCGACCCAGGTCCTGGAACTGGACGTAGTGGATTGCCACGCGGGAGCGATTCGTGAACAGCGCGTGGCCCCGCGTGCCTGAAGGGTTCTCCGAGCGGATGACGACGTTGCGCGTCAGATTGCCCACGTGCGGAAGAAGCGCAACCGTGCCGCCGACCACCGTAGGCGTGCCGTCCGCGTTGCGGGCGCCGCGATGATCGAAGGCCAGCGGCGCGGAGAGCGAGATGACGCGTCCGTCGGCACTCACACTCTGTATGGTTCGCTCCTCCATCTGGAGCGCATAGCCGGGATTGAACCAGTGGTCCGTCGGCACCTGGCGCGTGTCCGGGACGAAGATGCGGTCGCCGACGCGCCAGCCGGCGGCCGGCCGTTCGAGCGCGAGCGTCGAGTGTCCCGCTCCCGGCTCGAGGGCCGTTCGAACGAACGTCGGACTCTTCACGGCGCCGTGAAGAGTCACTTCCCCGTCGATGGAAATCAACCCGGTCCCGTATTGATCAGGGTCCGCTGAGGCGTTTAGAGGCACATCCCTGATGATGATCTGCGCGGTGAGCGAGGCGGGAACAGGTGTCGCCGGAGTCCCGACCTCGAGCACGCCGCCCGGCAGGACCAGAAGGGTGCCGACGCGAAGCGCCGTCGACTGGCCGACCGAAAACCGCAGCGCACCTCCCGCTTCGATGCCGACGACCAACGCGTCGCCGCTCGTCGTGTCGTACGTGACGGCGTGCGCGATACCCACGATGTCGGAGCCCGCGGGGACGCGCGCTGGCGTCCACGTCGCCGGCGAGGACCACGGGCCTGCACCGGCACTGCGGATCGTCGGGCTGGCCGCGAAGTTCGGGATGTGATCGTGCGGAGTATGGACGATCTGTGCGTCTGCGCGGACGGCTCCGCTCAACAGAGCTGCGCCGATGGCACAGAAGAGCGTGCGAAAGAGCATGACCGACCTCGCCCGCCAGGGAACCGGCGGACGAATGCCACAGTCGTGCCGGGCCGCGCCCGCCGGCCAGGCTGGCTTTCGACAGGGATGTAATGCAGTTTTGGAGGAGCCCGTTACACGACGCGCAGCCTGGCCACGACACTCCTACCGCGAAAACGACCCGTTGATGTCTGCGAACGGGATGCCGCGGCCGAGACCGGTGAATGTCCCCTTTTCGGCAATCTCCTTAGCCGACGCCAGAAAGCCGCCCCACGCGCTTCGTGCAAGCGCGCCGCCAACGCTGATCCGCCGCACGCCGAGCGCGGCAAGCTCCGCCAGCGTCGTAAAACCGTCTCCGACGAGCACGTTGACCGGCTTCGGCGCGACGGCAGTGACGATCGCCTGTATGTCGCTCGCCGCGCGAATGCCCGGCGCGTAAAGACAGTCGGCGCCCGCTTCGGCAAACGCGGTCAGCCGCCGCATCGTCTCGGGCAGATCGGGACGCCCGACGATGAAGCCTTCGGATCGCGCGGTGAGGATGATGCCCGTGCCGCTCTCGTCGATCGCGCGCCGCGCGGCGCGGATCCGATCGACTGCCAGCTTGAACTCGAAGAGCGGCGCTCCTGGATCGCCGGTCGAGTCCTCGATCGACAGGCCGGCGACACCGGTGCCCGTCGCGACCGCGACGTTGTCCGCTACATCCTCAGGCGCCGTCGCGAATCCGCCTTCGAAGTCGGCACTCACAGGTATGTCCACGTTCACGGCGATCTCGCGGATGTGTGCGAGCGCTTCAGCCAGCGATACCTGGTTGTCGGCCCGCCCGAGTGACCACGCAAACCCCGAGCTCGTGGTGGCGAGCGCCTTGAAGCCGAGACGCGCGAGCAGACGAGCACTGCCGACGTCCCACGGGTTGGGAATGATGAAGCAGCCTGACTGGTGGAGCTGACGGAAAACGCTGACGCGATCGGCCTGTGTCACGGCAAGTCGACGGCCTCGACGCGCGCGCCCTCGGTCAGTTTCTCGATATCCGACACGACGACGCGCTCGCCCGGCTTCACTCCCTCGAGTACCTCGACGCGCTCGCCGAGCCTGTCGCCGATGCGAAGCTCGCGCGCGTGGATGCGTCCCTGGTCGACGACGAATGCGCGGTTGATGCCGTAGCGATACTGAAGCCCGG